>NZ_JBFHDW010000125.1:0-7555 GCF_041584535.1 Actibacterium sp.
GCGCATGACGATTCCGGTGCGCGTATCAATGGCTTTGATGTAACACAAACCCTTGCTTGCTTGCCGCCCTAAAACTGTCTGCCAAGCGTCTACGGCAGATGATTTAGGAAGGGTGAGCTTTCCGCCGTTCCGTTGCATTCGGGACCCCCAGCAAACCCCGGTATTTGACAACGGTGCGGCGCGAGATCGGCAGATTTGCCTTTGCCAATTGCTGTGCCAGATCGTGATCCGACAGCGGCGCTGATTTGCTTTCCGTTCGGATCAGCAATGAAAGCCGTTTCAACGCTTGCTCGCGGGTTCTGTCCCCGGTGTCTTCGCTGAGCGGACGGACGATCAGGTCCGAGGCCGGGATGACCCCGTGATCGCTGTCGATAAGGCAATTGTTCAGCGCCCGGCTGATCGTGCTTTTGTTCAGCCCCAACTCGGACGCCATGCCAGCCATCGTCAGCGGCCTCCGATCAAGGGGCCGACCGGTCTGAAAAAACTTTTCCTGTGTTCTGGCGATAAGCTGGCCAATTGTCAGCAAAGTGTTCGCCCGCTTTTGCATGGCGATGACAAAGGCGCCGGCGCTGCGATAGCAGTCACTGTAATAGGCCATGGCACGGGCGTCGGTTTCGGTGGATTTCAGCGTGTTGAAAAACGCATCGTCCGTCAGGATGTCGGGCAGGGCGTGAGGGTTTAATTCGGCCCGGATATCGCCGTTTTCACGCCGCCGAATGATAAGGTCGGGCACGCGGATATGGTCGGTGATCTGCGCGGGCGGCGTCAGGGGCGACGGCGTCAAAGAGCGGATGTCAGCCAGCATGTCTTCGGCATCTTCCTTGTCGACGTCGCATTGGTCACAGATCGCCGCGATGTCCTGTCGGGCAATCAGATCGAGACGATCAAGAAGCCGGGCGATCAGCGGATCAAAGCGGTTCAGCGCCTGCAACTGAACGGCAAAGCTTTCGGCCAGGGTCCAGACGAAAATGCCGGCGGGTTCGATCTGGGCCTGCAACTTGCGCACAACGGATGTCAAAAGCGCGGGGGTGGTTTTAAGATAGGTGCAGATGTCCTGGGCGCTGTCGGTGAAAAAGCCGCGTTCGTCCAGACAATAAACCAGTTCACGGGCCAGCCCCTGTTCGGCGGTTGAAAGCCGGACCAAGGCCACCTGTTGCAACAGGTCCTGTGTCGCGGTCTGTTGCTCGGGGACCTCGGGCAGGGTGCGGTCAAGTCCCCCGGCGCCGCCGGACGGGCGCGCGGGCAGGGGGCGTAAAAACGGATTGCGACGGGTTTCTTCCTCAATCGCATGTCCGATTTCGTCTGCTCCCATCTGCAACAATGAAAGCGAACTGCGCATGTATTGCGTCAGGGACATCTTCTGGCGCGTCGTCTGGTTTTGAACTTGTTTCATGCCGCCGCCGGTTTTGACTTGTCTCACTATACAGTGTCAGCAGTTCTTTTCAGCCCAAATTGGCCTTTGGTCCCATTGCGCTTTGTCCTGACGCCCTAGGGGCGAGACCATCCTTTGCTCTTTCGCAGGCGCGGCTGAATCGCGCTGGCACGGTCGTTGCTTGATCCGTGGTCAAAGGGAGAGGCTCAGGTGACAAAAGTCGGGATTATAGCGAACCCAGTTTCCGCACGAGACATTCGCCGGATTGTCTCGCATGCGGGGAACTTGCCGATCAATGATCGTGCGAACATCGTATTACGGATGCTGACCGGCATGGCTGCGGTCGGCGTCGAAGAAGTTGTGATCATGCCCGAAAACGGCGGCATCCGAACGCAGCTTATGCGCACCATCGCACGAGAAGAGCGGATGGGCGTCTCTCGGTTTCCCAAGGTCACATATCTGCAAATGCCGGTGACCTGCACCTCGGATGACAGCGCCGAGGCCGCGCGCCGGATGAATGCCGAAGGCGTCGGCGCGATCGCGGTTCTGGGCGGGGATGGCACCAACCGGGTTGTCGTGGCCAATGCCGGGAACATTCCCGTCGCCGGCGTGTCCACCGGAACCAACAACGCCTTTCCGGAATTGCGCGAGCCGACAATCACCGGCTTGGCCATCGGTTTGGCGGTCACGGGAAAGGTGCCCTGCGAATACGCACTGATCGACAACAAGCTGCTGGAGGTCCGGGTCAATGACGTCCGCGATATCGCGCTGGTCGATGTCGCCATCGTCTCCGAGCGCTATGTCGGTGCGCGGGCGATCTGGAAAACCGCCAATTTCCGCGACCTTTTCACCACCTTCGGTCTGCCCGAGGGCATTGGCATGTCCTCGATCGTCGGTCTGCTGGCGCCGCTGGATCGCCGAACACCCGAAGGGCGGCGTGTCCGCTTGCTGCCGCTGGACAAGGCGACCTCCAGAATTTTGGCACCCATCGCGCCCGGCCTGATCGAAGAAGTCGGTGTCGGTGGCGTCGAGACGATGCCGCCGGACGTGCTGTTCATGCCCAGCGTCTCGGTCGGATCAATCGCCCTGGATGGCGAGCGCGAGATGACCTTTTGCGAAACCGATGACGTCAGCATTCGGCTGAAAATCGACGCTTTCAGAACCGTAAACGTGCCCGCGTGCATGGCCTATGCGGCCCGGCGCGGGCTTCTCACCCGCGAGGCGACAACCGCGCTTCGTCAAGCTCTGTAATCAAGGGAGGACCTTATGAGCAATCCGTTTCCACTAGAAAAAGAAGGGCTGTTGGCGGCCTATCGCCGGATGAAGACGATCCGCGAATTCGAGGAACGTCTGCATGTGGATTTTGGCCGCGGCGATATTCCCGGCTTTGTTCACCTTTATGCGGGCGAAGAAGCCGCTGGCGTCGGCATCATGATGCACCTTCATGATCGGGACCGCATCGCCTCGACCCACCGCGGTCATGGCCATTGTATTGCCAAAGGCGTGGATGTCCGCGCGATGATGGCTGAAATCTATGGCAAAGCCACCGGATCCTGCGCGGGCAAGGGCGGGTCGATGCATATTGCCGACCTGTCGAAAGGCATGATGGGCGCGAACGGCATCCTTGGCGCTGGTGCGCCGCTGGTTTGCGGTGCGGCGCTGGCTGCGCAGAAGCTGGGTCATGATGGCGTTGGCATCACTTTCTTCGGCGATGGGGCCTCGAACCAGGGCACGGTTCTGGAATCGATGAACCTTGCCGCGATCTGGAACCTTCCGGCGATTTTTGTTGTCGAGAACAACGGTTACGCGGAATCGACCTCGGTCGACTATGCGGTTGCCTCGGACAGCTATGTCGACCGGGCCACGGGCTTTGGTATGCCGGGCGTCACCGTGGACGGCACCGATTTCTTCGCGGTTTACGAAGCCGCCGGCGAAATCATCAGACGCGCCCGCGAAGGCGGCGGCCCGACCCTGTTGGAATGCAAGATGATCCGCTTCTTCGGCCATTTCGAAGGCGATGCGCAGACCTATCGCGCCCCGGGCGAGAACGAGGACAACCGCAAGAACCGGGATTGTCTGAAGATTTTCCGCGCCAAGGTCACCGAAGCCGGTGTGCTGACCAGTGACGAACTGAATGCCATCGACGCCGAAGTTGCCGACCTGATCGAACAATCGGTGCAGGAAGCAAAAGCAGCCCCCTTGCCGGGACCGGAACAACTGACTGCCGACGTGTACGTCGCCTACTGACACGTCTGAAAAGAGAGGAGATATTGAAATGGCACGTACACTGAGCATGAAAGATGCGATCAACGAGGCCCTCGATCAAGAGATGAGCCGCGATCCCACCGTCGTCATGATGGGCGAGGACATCGTGGGCGGCGCTGGTGCCGCTGGCGAAGACGACGCTTGGGGCGGCGTTCTGGGGGTCTCGAAAGGGCTTTATGCCAAGCACCCCAAACAGATGATCGACACGCCGCTGTCGGAAAGCGCCTATGTCGGTGCCGCGATCGGCGCGGCGACCTGCGGTCTGCGCCCCGTGGCTGAACTGATGTTCATCGACTTCATGGGCGTCTGTCTGGACCAGATCTACAACCAAGCAGCCAAGTTCCGCTATATGTTTGGCGGCAAGGCGGAAACCCCGATTGTGATCCGCGCCATGTGCGGCGCTGGTTTCCGGGCTGCGGCCCAGCACAGCCAGATGCTGACGCCGATCTTCACCCATATCCCCGGTCTGAAGGTGGTTTGCCCGTCGAACGCCTATGACACCAAGGGCCTGCTGATTCAGGCGATCCGTGACAATGATCCGGTCATCTTCCTTGAGCACAAGAACCTCTATGCGTCCGAGTGCGAAGTCCCGGAAGAACCCTATGCCATCCCGTTCGGCGAAGCCAACGTGGTGCGCGAAGGGTCGGACCTGACCATCGTGACCTATGGCCTGATGGTTCCCAATTCGCTGGCCGCGGCCGAGACCCTGAAAAAAGAGGGCATCGACGTCGAAGTCATCGACCTGCGGACCCTGTCGCCAATCGACATGGACACTGTCATCGAAAGCGTCGAGGCAACCGGCCGTCTGGTTTGCGTGGACGAGGCGCATCCCCGGTGCTCGATCGCGTCGGATGTGTCGTCAGTGGTCGCACAGAAGGCCTTCAGCGCGCTGAAAGCCCCGATCGAAATGGTGACCGCGCCGCATTCGCCGGTGCCGTTCTCGCCGTCGCTGGAAGATCTGTATATCCCGTCGCCCGACCGTATCGCTGATGCGGTGCGCCGGACCATGGCGGCAGGCAAACAAAAGGTTGCTGCACAATGAGCACCGATATCACCCCGATCCTGATGCCCAAATGGGGTCTCTCGATGGCCGAGGGAACACTGGCGGCATGGCATGTCGAGGAAGGCACCATGATCTCGCCCGGTGACGAGATCATGGATGTCGAAACCGACAAGATTGCAAATGTCGTGGAGGCCGCTGATGGCGGCCTCCTGCGGCGGCGCGTCGGCACTGCCGGCGAGGTTTATCCGGTCCGCGCCCTGTTGGGGGTTCTGGCACCGGAAAGCGTGTCGGACGCCGAGATCGACGCCTATGTCGACGCCTTTGTGATGCCGGTCGTCGAAGGTGACGATGACACCGGGCCGACCTATGAATATGCGGCGCTTCCCATCGGCAAGATCCGCTATGCGGAACGCCCCGGCGAAGGGACTCCGGTTATTCTGATCCATGGCTTCGGCGGTGATCTGGACAACTGGCTGTTCAACATTGATGCCGTGGCCGAAGTGGCGCCGGTCTATGCGCTGGATCTGCCGGGGCACGGTCAATCGGTCAAATCGGTCGATGAACCCGATCTCGACAAGCTGGTTCAGACGATCATCGATTTCATGGATCATCACCAGATCGAAAACGCGCATCTGGTCGGTCATTCGAAAGGCGGCCTTGTCTCGGGCAAAACCGCCATTGACCATCCCGACCGCGTCGCGTCGTTGACCCTGATCTGCTCTGCCGGTCTGGGGGCCGAGATCAATTCGGACTACATCGAAGGCTTCGTTTCGGCAGCCAGCCGCAAGGATCTGAAACCCAAGCTGTTGCACCTGTTCGCGGACAAAAGCCTGGTGAACCGGTCGATGGTCGACGATCTGCTGAAATACAAGCGGATCGACGGCGTGCAGGCCTATCTCGAAGCGCTGAGCGCGGCGCTGTTTGCCGATGGCAAGCAGGCGGTCGACATTGCCAGCGATCTTGAGGCGCTTTCGATCCCCAAACTTATCATCTGGGGCGCTCAGGACGAGATCATTCCGGTCGCGCATTCCAAGGCCGTCACGGACGCCAAGGTCGTCGTGATCGATGGAGCCGGGCATATGGTCCAGATGGAAAACGCGTCACGGGTCAACGAGTTGATCAAAGCTCAACTCTGACCCGGGCACCGGCGCGCCCTTCACTTCCCTTGTGGGCGCGCCGACCTGAAAAATGAGAGAAAAAATGACTGCTTCAAAGCAAAAACTGGCTGAAGTGAATACGCGCCTTCTGGGGCTTTTCAAAGCGGACCAGAAAACCATGATGGCGTTCAAATCGCTAAGCGATAGCGCCGTCCGCGAGGGTAATGTCTCGGCCGCCATGAAAGAATTGATCGCCGTGTCCATCGCTGCGGCGCGTGGCTGTGACGATTGCATCCTTTTCCATGTGGCCGAGGCAAAGAAACACGGCGCTCAACGCGATACGTTGATCGAAGTGATTGCCATCGCCGTTGAGATGTCTGGAGGCCCCGGTGCAGTTTATGCCGCCAAGGCCTTGGACGCATTCGATAACCTGTGAGGAGGGCAAATGGAAATCGGTTCTGAAATTCCCGACGTTCTGGTTCAGCAAATCGTCGATGGCGACGTGAAAAACATCAGCCTGAAAGACCTGTCCGCAGGCCGGAAGGTCATGATGATCGGGGTGCCCGGTGCCTTTGCGCCGCCCTGCGCCGAGACCCATGTGCCGGGTTATCTTGCGTCGGTCGATGCCTTTGCCGCCAAGGGCGTGGACGAGATCGTGGTGCTGGCGTCGAATGATTTTTTCGTGGTCAAAGCCTGGTCAGATCAAATTTGCCCGGATGGGGCGCTTCGGTTTCTGGCGGATGGAAGTCAGAGATTTGCCAAAGCGGCGGATCAGCTTTTGGACCTGACCGACATGGGGCTGGGGCACCGCTCGCAACGCTATGCGGTTTTGATCGAGGATGGCCGCGTCGCAAAGTTTTTTGTCGAGCCGGTCGCGACCGAAGTGACAGTCACGGGTTCTGACGCGGTTTTGCAGCACCTGTGATTTCTCGGGGTGCCATGTTGTAGTGCGGGCGGCGATCTGATCGGCCGCCCGCGCAGGCGTGAATCCTGGGGTCACATGACCCTTCGCGAACGCGGTTCGGGGAATGGAATATTCTATAGTCCGAAAGGACTATTCCCAAACTGGGAAAAAAGAGCATAATATCGCGCTGCTGTTACTTTGGGAGGGGTACTGCAATGGCCGTTACCGGCGCTTTCGAGCAACATGTGAAGGAAATTATCACTGCTGCCGAAGGCGGGCGGACGAGTCGTGACAAAGGCGTGGTCGACTCGTGGCTGCGCTGTCTCAACGACTATAAGCTGGATCCGGAACACAAGGGCGAAGCCCGGATCGTTTCGGAACAGGTTCTCAAGGAACATCAGCAGGAAGCAGAAGACCTTCTGTCAGTGGCGCGGTTCGGGATGGAAGACCTGTACCGGCGCGTAAACTCGATGGGCTATGTGCTTTTGCTGACCGATGCCGACGGGGTTACGGTCGATTTCATCGGCGACGAAAAGGTTGACCGCGAACTCAAGCGGGCAGGCCTTTATATCGGTTCGGAATGGAGCGAACGGGAGGCGGGCACATGTGGCGTTGGCGCCTGCCTGACCACCGGCGAGGCAATCACCATCCATCAAAGCGACCATTTCGATATGGCGCATACCCCGCTCAGTTGCACGGCGGCGCCGATTTATAATCCCACCGGGAAAATGGTCGGTGTTCTGGACGTCTCGTTGTTGATGTCTCCGTCCGAAAAATACAGTCAGGCCCTGACGTTGGAAGTCGTCAAATCCTGCGTGCGGCGGATTGAACTGGCCAACCTCATGGCCTCGCGCAAGGACGAGTGGATTTTGCGGCTGAATGCCACTTCAGAGTTTCTGGGCGTCGACCCCAAC
>NZ_JBFHDW010000126.1:0-7552 GCF_041584535.1 Actibacterium sp.
CGAGTCGGTGCCCAGATAGATCTGACCGTTCTTGGTAAATTCAGCCAGACAATCAGCGCAATTGACGATGTATTCGGTCACAGCAGCCGAAATCGCGCGGTTGTCGTTCCCCAGCACGGCCAGTTCCATCGGCAGGGTGCTTTCCGGATAATCGGCGGCAAAATACGGCAGGATCATCGCGCCCAGCTCGGTGATGCCATCGCGCAGACCGGCGTTCATCTCGTTCGGAGCAACAAGACCCGACGACGTGTCTTCGCCATCCCAGCGGCCGTCTGTGAATTCGCTCAGCTTCTCAAACAGCTTCGGATAGACCGCGGTCGCCAGAACGTGCGACGGGCCAAAGCCGCTGGTGGCACGAATCGTTTCGGCCTGAGCGGTGGTCGCTACGCCAAAGGCCAGAACGGCGCCGACAGCTACCTTGTGGATTACATTCATTAAGTTTCCTCCCATGGAGTCGCCAACCTCCCGGCGACAGTGACGTGATGTCTGAATGTCCGTCCTCACGAACATGCATTATATTACATATTTGCCCCTAGCAGAGCAATACCGAAGAGTATGTTCCCCGGCATCCCCGATGCCCTGCGTGGGCCATTTTGTTCCATTATTCTAGTCAGAACAAAGAATTAAGTAACGCTGTCTCAGGTGCAAAAGCAACATATTTCAGTTAGCTTACTGCCTTTAGCACTATTTTGCACTCTCCACTTGACGCGCAACGCGGCTGGAACCGGGCCAAATCCGCCCTGCGGCGATTCTTGGCGCCGATTTTTTGAATCCCGTTCACGTTTCAACCAACCGCCGGATGCACCCGGATATTGTCCATCGACAAGGGCGTCGCGGGATCGGAAATCTGGTAGCTGACCAGCGGCCCGTCCCGTCCGGCGGAATAATCCAGACATAACGCATTCGCCGCTTGCAGCACCGGCGCGCCGCTCAGCCAGTAATGGCCAAAGAACACCGGGCGCGCATCTGCCGGATAGGTCTGGGCCACGACCGCGCGCGGCAAGGGCTGATCCGGCAGGTCTTGCGGATGCGGCACCGAGATCGCGATCTCGCGCCATGTGCGGGCGCTGCCGTTCCACCATTGCAGGCGCACGGAATGGCGCTCGGTGCCGTCCTTGTCGGTAAAGAAAACGCCTTCGGGCAATCTGGATTCCGGGCCTTTGGTGATCTGCTCGACCAGTTCGAATATCTCGTCCGAGGTCACACGCCCCGCCGCGCGGATCAGTTGATCCTCGGACAGAACGCCGTCGCCGGTCAGGTCTTTCAGCCGCGCAATCGCATCGTCAGACCAACTGGCATGCACGGCGCGGAAGCCGTCGGTTTCCAGAAACAGCGGCAGGCCGCGCATCCAGTCCAGAACCTCGTGCGTTTCGGGATCGCCAAGCGGGAATTGATCCAGAAACGTCCGGTGCTGGCGGATGTTCTTTTCGCTGTGCCACCGCAAGGGGCGGCCATCGTCGGGATGGCGGGCGTGAAAATGCAGCGCGTTCAATTCGTGATTGCCCATGATCGCCTGCGCCCGTCCGCTGTCGATCAGGCGCCGCACCGTCCGCACCACCGCCCGATTGTCCGGGCCACGGTCGATGAAATCCCCCAGAAAAACGATCTGCCGGTCGGGGTCGGGATGGGTCCAGCCATGGCCCTTTGGCCGCCAACCCAGCCCGGCAAGCGCCGCGTCCAGCTTGGCCGACTGGCCATGAATGTCGGGAATGATGTCGAATGTGCTCATGAGGTCCCCCTGACCCTAGCGCGGCAGGAACGGCTTGTCATCCACGTCGGCTTGGCTGGGTGGCGATGCACAGCCACGGGATAAAACCGAATGCCAGCGAACGGCCCCTGCCCGTCCTAGGTCCGCGCCGCGTCCGCCTGCCGCGTCAGGCGTCGCGCCAAGGGCACCAGCCCGACAATCGCCACCGCGGCAAAGCCCGCCCCGGCGACAAAGGTCCATTGCGCCCCGGCGGCCTCCCACAATGCACCGGCGATGACGCTGGCGGCCAGCAGCGCCAGACCGGTCACCAGATTGAACATGCCAAAGGCGGTGCCGCGCAGCTCGGGCGGGACGGCCTCGGCCACCAAGGCCGCGAACAGCCCTTGGGTAAAGCCCATATGCAGCCCCCAGATCAGCACGCCAACCGCGATGCCGGTCAACCCGCCGGCAAAGGCCAGCACCAGATCGGCGGCGATCAACAGACCCAGCCCGATTGCCAGCAGCCCGATCCGGCCGCGCTGGTCCGACAGCGCCCCGACCCACCATGCCGACAGCGCATAGACCGCGTTCATGCCAACCAGAACCAGCGGCACTAGCATCAGCGACAGCCCGCCTTCCGAGGCGCGCAGGATCAGGAACGCTTCGCTGAACCGGGCCAGCGTGAACAGCGCCGCAACGATGACCACCATCCAATAGGTCGTGCCCAGCAGGCGTAGCTCGGCCCGGGACAGCGGGTTGCGGACCCGACGCTGGCCTTTGGGCCGGGCCGGTTCGCGCACCGCGAACAGGATCAGCGCCACCGCCAGAACCGCCGGGATCACCGCGATCCAGAACACTTTGCGGAAATCGTCCGAGAACACCCACATCAGCGCCACCGCCGCCAGCGGCCCAAGAAACGCCCCGAACGTGTCCAGCGACTGGCGCAGGCCATAGGCGGCGCCGCGCAGATCGGGCGGGGTCAGATCCGCCACCAGCGCATCGCGCGGCGCGCCGCGAATGCCCTTGCCCACCCGGTCGATGAACCGCGCCGCCACCAGCGCGCCGATGGACGTGGCCAGAGGAAACACCGGCTTGGTCACCGCCGCCAGCCCATAACCAAGCGCCGCCAGTTCCTTGCGCCGCCCGATCCGGTCCGACAGCGCGCCCGAGAACACCTTGGTGATCGCTGCCGTGGCCTCGGCAATGCCCTCGATCACCCCCAGCGCCAGCGCCGAGGCCCCTAACCCCACGGTCAGGTAAACAGGCAACAGCGCGTGGATCATCTCGGACGAGATATCCATCAGCATCGACACGAACCCGATCGCCCAGATACCCGCAGGCAAACGCCGCCATGCGACATGCGCCCGGTCCGCGCCTTGGGCAAGGTCGTTCTTCCGCGCCATTCCCTGACCTCTTGGATATGCGTCTGGGGCCGGGATATACCATCACCGCCGCGCGGAACACTGCCCCCGGTTCACGAGGCCGCGATCCCGGGCGCGTCCTCGGACAAATTTCCTTGCGGCAGATCAACGCCTTTCGCCGCACCGGCCGATATTCTTGGCTATAGTAAGACCGGGGAAACGCGATCCGATGCAGACAGCCATTCTCAGAACCGAAGACGTGACCAAGGTCTATCACACCGGGGCGGTGGACGTGCACGCGCTGCGCGGGATCGATCTGTCGCTGTACGAGGGCGAGATCGTCGTGCTGCTGGGCGCGTCCGGCTCGGGCAAATCCACCTTGCTGAACATCCTTGGCGCGCTGGACCGGCCCAGCAGCGGGCGGGTGTTTTTCCGTGATCAGGAACTGACCGATCTGTCCGACGCCGCCCTGACCGAATTCAGGCGTGACCGCGTGGGCTTTGTGTTTCAGTTCTACAATCTGGTGCCCAGCCTGACCGCGCAGGAAAACGTGGCGCTGGTGACCGAGATCGCCGAGGCGCCGATGACCCCGGCCGAGGCTCTGTCCCGCGTCGGCCTGAGCGAACGCATGTCGCATTTCCCGGCCGAATTGTCGGGCGGCGAACAGCAACGTGTCGCCATCGCCCGCGCCATCGCCAAACGGCCCGATATCCTGCTGTGCGACGAACCGACCGGGGCCTTGGACAGCAAGACCGGCATCACGGTTCTTGAGGCGCTGGTCGAGGTCAACCGCAGCCTTGGCACCACAACGGCGCTGATCACCCATAACGCCGCAATCCGGCGGATCGCCCACCGGGTGATCTATATGGCCGACGGGGAAATCTCGCGGATCGAGGAAAACCCGAACCGCGTCGCGCCCTCCGAGGTCAGCTGGTAATGCGGGCGCTGGATCGCAAGCTGCTGCGCGATCTGCGCCGTATCTGGGCGCAAAGTCTGGCGATCGCGCTGGTTCTGGGCTGCGGGATCATGGTGCTGACCCTGTCAGCGGGCACCCAGCGGTCACTGACCGAAACCCGCGCCGCCTATTATGAACGCCACCGCTTTGCCGATGTGTTCTCAAGCCTGACCCGCGCGCCACGGCAGGTTCTGGGGGAAATCGCCCGGATCGACGGGGTGATGCGGGTCGAAGGCCGCGTGGTGTTCACTGCGCTGCTGGACCTTGAGAACCTGAAGGAACCGGCCTCGGCGCGGGTGATCTCGCTGCCTGCCTCGGGCGACGCTATCCTGAACGTGCCGCTGATCCGCCATGGCCGCCTGCCCGAGGCGCTGCAACAGAACGAAGTGGCGATCTCGGAACCTTTTGCCGAGGCCAACGGGCTGGTTCCCGGCGACCGGTTCCGGGCGATCCTGAACGGCCGCAAGCGCGAATTGGTGGTGACCGGCACTGTGCTGTCGCCGGAATATATCTATACCATCGGCGCTGGTGCCCTGATGCCCGACGACCGGCATTTCGGCCTGATCTGGATGCGCGACACCGCCGCCGCGCCGGTCAAGAACCTTGAAGGCGCGTTCAACGATCTGTCGCTTAGCCTGTCTCGCGAGGCCAACGAGGCCGCTGTCATCGCCGCCGTGGACCGCATTCTTGCCCCTTATGGCGGCACTGGCGCCTATGGCCGGGACCGACAGGCCTCGAACGTGTTCATCGACAGCGAACTGAAACAACTGGGCGCGATGTCCACGGTTCTGCCGCCGATTTTCCTGATCGTCTCGGGCTTTCTGGTCAACATGGTGCTGGGGCGGCTTGTCGCGCTGGACCGGGCGCAGATCGGGCTGTTCAAGGCGGTGGGGTATTCCACGCGCACCATCGCGCTGCATTATCTCAAGATGACCGCCGGGATCGGGGTTCTGGGGGTTCTGATCGGCTGGGCCTTTGGCTGGTGGCTGGGGCATGAGATGACTCAGATGTATACCGACTTCTTCCGCTTTCCGTGGCTGATCTATCGCCCCGGCGCTTGGCCGCTGGTGATCTCGGGCGTTCTGGGGATCGTCGCGGTGATCCTTGGCGCGCTGAGGGCGGTGAATGCCTCGGTCCGTTTGGCGCCAGCGGTGGCGATGTCGCCGCCCGCGCCGCCGGTGTTTCGGCATGGGCTGGCCGATGGTCTGGGGCATACTCTGGGCCTGCGACAGACAACGATGATGATCCTGCGGTCGATCATCCAGTGGCCGGGCCGCGCGGCGGTGACGATGTTCGGGGTATCAGGCTCGGTCGCGGTTCTGGTTGCATCGTTCTTCAGCTTCGATGCGATCGACCTGATCAATGAAGAGCTGTTCGAGAAAACCAACCGGCAGGATGCCACCCTTGTTCTAAGCGCCAACCTGAACGACAGCGCGGTGATCGACGCCAGCCACCTGCCCGGCGTTTTGCGGGCCGAGGGCAGCTATGTCATCCCCGTGCGGCTGTCGAACGGCACCAAGACCCGGCTTTTGGCGCTGCAGGCCCGCGCGCCCGAGGCGACGCTGACCCAGATGCTGGATACCGAAGGCCGCGCCCTGACCCCATCGACCGCCGGGATTGTCCTGCCCGAGGCCTTGGCCCGCACGCTGGCGGTCGCGCCGGGCGACACCCTGCGCATCGACCTTCTCAGCCCCCCGCGCGAGTCTTGGCTGGTTCCCGTCGCCTCGGTCATCCGGCAAAGCCTTGGCCAGGACGCCTATTTCGACCGGGACACGCTGTTTCAGCGGCTGCGGCAGACACCGCAGGTCAACATGATCCATGTCGAGATCGACCCGACCCGGCTGGCGGAATTGCAGGCCCGCGTGCAGGACACCCCGGCCATCGCCAGCTTTACCCTGTGGCAGAACGTCCGCGATGAATTCGTGGCGCTGCTGTCGGAAAGCATCGTGTCGATGACGATCATCTTCTCGCTGCTGGGCATGTTGATCACCATCGGCGTGGTCTATAACGCCACGCGCATCCAACTGGCCGAACGCGCGCACGAGCTTGCCAGCCTGCGGGTTCTGGGCTTTCGCCGCTCAGAGGTCGGCTATGTTCTGGTGGTGGAACAGATGCTGCTGACCGTCGTCGCCATCCCGATTGGCTGGCTGGCCGGATATGGCTTTACCCTGTTGATGTCGCAGGGGTTTTCAACCGACGTTGTCACCATCCCCGTCATCGTCACCCAACGCACCTTTGCAGTGGCGGCCCTGATTGTCCTATGCTCGGCACTGGGCGCCGTCCTGTTGGTCAGACGCAGATTGGACCGCATTGATATCGTCAGTGCGTTGAAACAGAAAGAGTGAACCCGATGCGCAGTTTCCGGATCATCGCAAGCGTAACACTTGCCGCCGCGTTCCTTGCCGCCCTTATCTGGGCGCTGTTGCCGAAACCGGTTCTGGTCGATCTGGCCGAAGCCCGGCGCGGCCCGATGGAGATCACGGTCAGCGCCGAAGGTGTCACACAGGTGCGCGAGAAATGGGCGGTGAATGCCCCGGTGACCGGCAATGTCCAGCGCTCGCCGGTCGAGGTTGGCGATCTGGTCGAAAAGGACACGACCGTCGTCGCGGTGATCCAGCCCGCCGAACCGGCATTCCTTGATGCCCGCGCCCGCCGCCTTGCCGAAGTGTCGGTTCAGGAAGCCGCTGCCGCCGTGCAACTGGCCGAGGCCTATCTGGCGCGCAGCGACGCGCAACTGGCGCATCTTGAGGCCGAGCTTGAGCGCTCAAAGGTGCTGGCCGAGCGTGGGGCGGTGTCGCAGACAATGCTGGAAGACGCCGAGCAAAGCGTCATTTCGGCCCGCGCCGACCGCGATGTCGCCTATTATGAGCTACAACAGCAAAAGGCGACGAAACAGCGGATGGAGGCCCAGCTGGCCGAACCGACCATGCCCGGAACCGAAACCGGCTCGGGCGATTGCTGCCTTGCCCTCACCGCCCCGCAAAGCGGCACGGTGTTAGAGATCACCGATATCAACGCGCGGCTGGTTCAGGCCGGCACGCCGCTGCTGACAATCGGCGATCTGGCGGATCTGGAAATCGAAGTCGATCTTCTGTCCACCGACACGGTCGAGATTGCCCGTGGCGCCCCCGCCTATGTCGAACGCTGGGGCGGCGATGGTGTGATCGACGCCCGTGTGCGGCGGATCGACCCGTCGGCTTATGCGCGGGTCTCGGCCCTGGGGATCGAAGAACAGCGCGTGCGGCTGTTGCTGGATATCCTGTCTCCGGCGGATCTGCGTCAGGGGCTGGGTGACCAATACCGCGTCTTCGTGCGCATCATCACATGGTCTTCCGACGACGTGCTGCAAATCCCGCAAAGCGCGCTGTTCCGCCATGGCGACCGCTGGGCAGTGTTCGTCGAACAGGACGGCCGCGCCCGACAGCGCTTTGTCGAGATTGGCCACATGTCCGGCGAATTCGCCGAGGTGTTGGCAGGCGTCGAGGCCGGCGAACAGGTCGTCGCCTACCCCGGCGCCGCGATCGAGGACGGCGGAAAGATCGAACCGCG
>NZ_JBFHDW010000127.1:0-7445 GCF_041584535.1 Actibacterium sp.
GCAATTCGGGGCGGTTTGAGCGTGCGTCCAACATGGGCGCGATATAGGGCAGGGCGGGGAAAAGGGCAATCGGGGAGTAAGAGCCCCGGATCGCTTGCGATCCGGTTCGCGCCCGACCCCGCCCCCCAGGGCGGGCGCGAAAACGCGCCGCCCTCGGTGCCGGGCGCGAACCTGTGTTATTCTTCGTCTTCGGGGTCGTCGAACATGTCTTTCAGCTTGTCTGCGGCCTGTCCGCTTTTAACCTCTCCAACGATCAGCTTCCCGACGACTGCGCCTGCGCCAAAGCCCAGCGGGTTCATGCCGGAGACAAGGCTGCCCAATGCGCCACAGGTCAGGATGATGCCACTAGGGACCGAGGCTTTACCCAGTGCTTCGGGAGCAAGGTATTTTTTCCACTCTGGAATGGCTGCGCCAGCGAACCGGTCGAACCAAGTTGCGGCTTGCTCGGCTTGTTGTTCGGTGGCCTTGGCGCCTTGCGCGGGTATCGCCTGTAGGAGCGTCTCGATATCCCCGCTCAACTGGTCGAGGAAGGCCAGCAATTCGTCGCGAAATTCGGGGTGGTCGCAGGCAAGCTGGTTGTCGCTGTAGACCTTGAAACGGTATTCCGCGATCTGATCCAGTAGGGCGGCTGAGGTCAGAACCGTGGCTTCGCGGTTCTCGACCAGTTTCTTTTGAATTTGGGTCGCCGTTACCTCATGAGGAGGGTTTGCTTCGGGCACCGGGGTATTGTTCGGCGGCTCGGGATCAGGCCAATGAGGCGGGTGGGTCAGGCCCGGCGGCAGGATGGTGCCGGTATCGCCGTTCATCGAATTGATCTGATCCTGTGTCAGGTAAAATGCCTTAGAAAGATCCGTGTATTGTGGCTTTGCGCGATTTTCTGTGGCGCTGCCCGGGTATCCAGTCCTTACTATTGATCCCTTTAGGTAAGCTCTCCCAAAGTCAGCTCTCCCAAGGTCGGCTCCAATAAGGTTCGCTCCACCGAGGTCTGCTCTTCCGAAGTATACTCCTCCGAGGCTTGCACCGCCTAAGTTAGCTTCTCCGAGATGCGCGTCACCGAGGTAGGCTCCCTCAAGCTGTGCCAATCTCAAATCTGCCGCTCCTAGGTGGGCTCCGCCTAGGTTAGCCGCAGCGAGGTCGGCCATCATTAAATCTGCCCCCTCGAGGTATGCATCTTTTAGATTAGTACCCGCGAGGTTCGCCCCGCTGAAGTTGGCGCCCATCAGTGGAATACTTCCGTGTGCGGTCAAATTACCAGTTTCTTCAAACGCCTCGAAAATATCGAACCCCACAAAGTCTGGCTGGAAGTCTTTGCGTTTCCGCCGGGCATTCCATGCCTCGACGCCTTCCAGCAGCCATTCCAGATGTTGTGGGTTGCCCATCTCTGCCCCTTGGCCTTTTGAAAAACCTTAGGTTGCAAAATGGGGGCTGTAAACGGCCTTAGCCCTTGCCCTCACCCCGAGGGGTGCGCAGGCCCAGCTTTGACAGGACCGAGCTGTCGGCCTCGCTGCCGAAATGCGGTTGCTGGCTGGCGTCGGGCAGGGTGGCGCTGACGTCGCGGGCCAGATCGTCGGGCAGGCGGGCGATGTTCTCGGCGTTCAGCAGCAGGCTTTCGGTCGGGATATACTCGGCATAGATGATTTCATGCCGGTCAAACACCAGATGGAAATATTCGACGAACCCGCCCCGGCGGATAAAGACCGACTCGTCATCGACCAGATCGCGGGCCTTGATCAGCACTTCCGAGGTTTCCGCCAGCCTGCGTTGGCCGCGCCGATAGATGAACAGCCGCTGTTGCTGGCTGACGATCAGGTCAGATTCATTCGACAGCGTGCCTCGGGTGACGACCACCGGCGCGCAGGCCCCGACCGCGCGCACCGTGCGCCGCCCGATCCAGCGCACCGGCTGCGGGCCGCTGTCGCGGGTCAGAACCTTGTCGCCGGGGGCCAGATCCTCGATCGCGCGCTGGGTGCCGTCGGCAAGGGTGATTCTGGTGCCACGGGTAAAGGCGACGGGGGTGATATCGGACAGGCGCACGTCGCCGGTGTCGGGATCGGCGGACAGCAGCGTGTATTGCACGCGCGGCTCGATCGGGGCCAGCGGCAGAAAAAACAGGTCGTCCTGCGCCTGCCGCATGCGGCGGTGACCGATCAACACCAGATCGACCGTGTCGCCATCCGGCGCCATCAGTGTCAGCCGCCCTTGCAACGTCAGCGGATCGCCCGGCGACCCCAGTTCCGAGCCATGCGCAACCCGGTGCTGGGCGCTGCCGGTCTCCATGAACCGGGCCTCTGTTCCGTGGGCGCGCGCGGCGTCGGCGATTGTCACCTCGATGGCGCGGCTTTCGTCATACAGCATATAGACATCGCCAAGGCACAGATCGTCCGTGCCGGTCAGCGGATCGCCCAGATTGGCGCCCGAGACGACCTCGAAATCGGCCGCCGGAAAGATCATCGCCGAATAGCTGGCCGATATGCGGCTGTCATTGCTGTGCGGCACGCTGTTCTCCTGTAGGCGGAATTGCCCGTCGACCCCGGTTGGTCCGGCGTCGTCCCCGATAAAATCGCTGAGATCATAGGCGGGGGCCTGACAGCGGTCAACGCGCGGCGCTGATGCGCATGCGGCCTTTTCCCGGCGGTTCAGGGGTGATAGCCCTAGGGAAAATACCAACTGGGAGAACCGCAATGGATATGGGGATTGCCGGAAAAAAGGCGCTGGTCTGTGCGTCGTCCAAGGGGCTGGGTCTGGCCTGTGCGCGGGCGCTGGCGGCCGAAGGGGTCGATCTGGTGATGAACGCGCGCGGCGCTGAGGCGCTGGAAGCCGCTGCCGCCGCCATTCGCGATGAATTCGGCGTCTCTGTCACCGCTGTCGCGGCCGATATCACCGCGGACGAGGGGCGCGAGCGGGTGCTTAAGGCCGCTGGCCCGGTTGATATTCTGGTGACCAATGCCGGTGGCCCGCCGCCGGGCCTGTGGAGCGACTGGGAGCGCGAGGATTTCATCAAGGCGCTGGACGGCAACATGTTGACCCCGATTGCGCTGATCAAGGCGCTGGTGCCGGGGATGATCGACCGCGGCTGGGGCCGGGTGGTGAACATCACCTCGCAGGCGGTCAAGGCGCCGCTTGGGGTGCTGGGCCTGTCGAATACCGCCCGCACCGGGTTGACCGGCTATGTGGCGGGCACCTCGCGGCAGGTGGCTGGCAGCGGGGTGAATATCAACAACCTGCTGCCGGGGATTCATTATACCGACCGCTCGAAGTCGCTGGATGCGGATGTCAGCAAGGAAAAGGGCATCTCGATGGCCGAGGCCGAGGCGTTGCGCTGTAAGACCATCCCGGCGGGGCGCTATGGCTATCCCGAGGAATTCGGCGCGATGTGCGCTTTCCTGTGTTCGCAACATGCCGGCTTTATAGTCGGGCAGAACATCCTGCTGGATGGTGGCAGCGTGAATGCGACATTGTAAGCGTGGTCTTGTCCGGCGCGGCGGGGGGTGCTATGCCCGCCGCCAATCCCGATAAGTTCTCTCGGGTATGAGGGTATAACGTGAGCGACACCACTCCGCGTTTGGAAATCCGCAGCATCGTGCGCCGCTTTGGTGGCCGCGCGGTGGTGGATGACGTGTCGCTGTCGGTGATGCCGGGGCAGGTGACCTGTCTGCTGGGCCCGTCGGGCTGTGGCAAGTCGACGACGCTGCGGATCATCGCCGGGGTCGATATGCAGGATTCCGGCGAGATCTATATCGACGGCAAGCTGGTCTGCGACACCGTGTTCCGCATCCCGCCTGAACAGCGTTCTGTCGGGCTGATGTTTCAGGATTTCGCGCTGTTCCCGCATCTGACTGTGGCGGGCAACGTGGCCTTTGGCCTGACCGGGCCGCGCGATCAGAAGCGTGCGCGGGTCGAGGAAATGCTGGCCCGCGTCGATATGCTGCGATTCATCGACGATTTCCCGCATAACCTGTCGGGCGGCGAGCAACAGCGCGTGGCGCTGGCGCGGGCCCTGGCGCCGCGGCCGGGGATCATGCTGATGGATGAACCGTTCTCGGGGCTGGACAACCGGCTGCGCGACGACATCCGCGACCAGACCCTGAGCGTGCTCAAGGAAGAAGGCGCGGCGGTTCTCTTGGTCACGCACGAGCCGGAAGAGGCCATGCGCATGGCCGATGAAATCGCCCTGATGCGCGGTGGCAAGATCGTGCAGGACGGCGCGCCCTACAACATCTACAACGCCCCGGTGGACAAGGCCGCGGCGGCGTTCTTTTCCGATATCAACGTGATTCAGGGCCGGGTGCAGGGGCTGCTGACCGACACGCCGTTCGGCCAGTTCATGACTCCGGCGATTTTCGAGACCACCGAGGTCGACATTATCATCCGCCCGCAGCACGTGAAGATCGAGTTCGACCGCAATGGCAACCCGCCGGCGCCAACGCCCGAGAACGGTGTTCCGGCCCGCGCCACGGTCGAGCGCGCGCGGTTCATGGGCGGCGAAAGTCTGGTGGAATTCCGCATGGATTACGACGGCTCGGTGATGAAAGCCACGGTTCCGGGGGTGTTTTTGCCCAAACCCGACACGCCGATGTGGCTGATGATCCGCCGCGATCGGTGCTTTGTCTTCCCGCATCAGGCGTAAGACCGCTTAGACAGGCGTCTTTTTTGCAAGAAAATTGCGAGCTATGCCGAATGGGGCTTTGATCTGGTCGCCAGAGTTCATAAATGTGTTTGGCAGAATTAAATGACAAGACGCGTGGCAGAAGACCCGCGTTTCAGGGAGAACTAAGATGCTTAACAATATCGGCCTGCCGGGCCTGTTGCTGATTGCGGTCGTCGTGTTGGTGCTGTTTGGCCGCGGCAAGATTTCGTCGCTGATGGGCGAAGTCGGCAAAGGCATCACCTCGTTCAAGAAGGGTGTGAAAGAGGGCACAGATGAGCTGGACAATATCGAGAAGGCCAAAGACGTGACCCCCGAAACCGAGAACGACAAGGTCTGAACCTGTTCCTTCTCTTGCTGACGGGGCGGTAAGCAATGTTTGATCTCGGCTGGTCCGAACTGATGGTGATCGGGGTGGTTTCTCTGATCGTGGTGGGTCCAAAAGACTTGCCCGGCATGTTCCGCACGCTGGGCCGGTTCACGGCCAAGGCCAAGCGTCTGGCGCGCGATTTTCAGCGCGCCATGGATGACGCGGCGGATGAGGCCGGGGTCAAGGACGTGACCAAAGACCTGCGCGACATCGCCAATCCGCGCAAGATGGGGCTGGACGCGTTGAAAGACGCGACCGCCGAGTTCGAGAAATGGCAGCCCAAGTTCAAGGACGAGGGCCTGTCCGAAGATCGCGCCGAAGCCGCACGCAAGATCAGCGAAGCCTCGGCCAAGAAGGCGCAAGAGCGCAAGGCGGCCGAAGCTGCCGCCGCAACCGCTGAGGTCGCCCCGGCGCCTGAACCCGCCAAACCGGCCGCTAAAAAGCCCGCCGCCAAGAAACCGGCGGCGAAAAAGCCTGCGGCCAAGGCGGCCCCCAAGACGGCGACCAAGACGACCGCGGCCAAGCCTGCTGCGAAAAAGGCTCCGGCGAAAAAGCCCGCCGCCAAACCTGCGAAAAAGAGTGACGCATGAGCAATGCTGACGACCTGGAAGATTCCAGCGCCCCGCTGATCGAGCATCTGGCCGAATTGCGCACCCGGCTGATCCGGGCGGCGCTGGCCTTTGTCATCGGTATGGTGATCTGCTTTTCGTTCGGCGGCTATATCCTCGATTTCCTGCTGATCCCGATCGAAAACACCATGCGCAGCCTGGGCAACCCGAACCCGGTGATGCAATACACTGCGCCGCAGGAATATTTCTTTACCCTGATCCGCATCTCGATGGTCGGCGGGTTGGCGTTGTCTTTCCCGGTGATCGGCCTGCAACTGTGGCGCTTTATCGCGCCGGGCCTCTATAAATCCGAACGCAACGCCTTTCTGCCGTTCCTGATCGCGTCGCCGGTGCTGTTCCTGCTGGGCGCGTCCTTTGCGCAATTCGTCGTCGTGCCGCTGGCGATGCAGTTCTTTCTGGGCTTTGCCGATCTGCCGTCGATGGTGGCGGCGCTGGTCTCGGGCGAGGCGGCCTCGGGCGAGCCTGACCGTGGCATCGACATCGTGTTCAACGGTAAGGTCAACGAAACCCTTGATATTACGCTGAAAATGATCGTGGCCTTCGGGCTGTGCTTTCAGCTTCCGGTGCTGCTGACCCTGATGGGCAAGGCTGGCCTGACCTCGGCCGCCGGTCTGCGCAGCGTGCGCAAATACGCGGTTGTCGGCATTCTCAGCGTCGCCGCCTTGGTGACGCCGCCGGATGTGACCACGCAGGTGATCCTGTTTACGGTGGTTTACGGCCTTTATGAAATCTCGATCTTCCTTGTCGCCCGCGTCGACCGCAAACGCGAAGCCGACCTGCGCGCTCAAGGCCTGTGGGACGAGGATGACGAAGACGAGGATGACGCCGAGTCCGACGCGTCCAAGCCTGCCGCTGATGAGGTGAACACCGCCTTTACCCCGACCAAAAACGACCCGCTGCTGGACGAATTCGACGCTGAACTGGACGACGATGAAGGCGAGGGCGAGGACGAGGACAAGGAACCGGGCAAGTGATCGATGGCGATGCCCTGACGCGCATCGCCGAGGCGCTGGAACGGATCAGCCCGCCTGCGGTCCCGGCCCCCGATTTCGCCGGGGCTGACGCCTTTGTCTGGCATGTGACACCTGACCGGCTGTCGCCGGTGGCGCGGGTCAACCGCGTTGATCTGCGGCTGCTGCTGGGCATCGACCGGGTGCGCGACATCCTGTTGGAGAACACCCTGCAATTCGCCCGTGGCCTGCCCGCCAACAACGCGCTGCTCTGGGGCGCGCGCGGGATGGGGAAATCATCGCTGGTCAAGGCGGTGCATGCCGAAGTGCGGGCGCAGGATCTGCCACTGAAACTGGTCGAGATCCAGCGCGAGGATCTGCCTTCGGTCGCACGGCTGCTGAACCACCTGCGCGACTCGGATCAACGGTTCCTGCTGTTCTGCGATGACCTGTCGTTCAGCCATGACGATCAGCATTACAAATCGCTGAAGGCAGTGTTGGATGGCGGCATCGAAGGCCGCCCCGACAACGTGGTGTTCTACGCCACCTCGAACCGCCGCCACCTGATGCCGCGCGACATGATCGAGAACGAACGCTCGAACGCTATCAATCCCTCCGAGGCGGTCGAGGAAAAGGTGTCGCTGTCCGACCGGTTCGGGCTGTGGCTGGGGTTCCACCCGTGCAGTCAGGACGAATATCTGGCGATGATCCGCGGCTATTGCGACGCGCATGGCGTGCAGATCGACGATGCCACCCTGCGGGCCGAGGCGATCGAATGGCAAGCCACCCGTGGCAGCCGCTCGGGCCGGGTGGCGTGGCAGTATTTCACCGATCTGGCCGGGCGCCGGGGC
>NZ_JBFHDW010000128.1:0-7434 GCF_041584535.1 Actibacterium sp.
ACCCGTCTTCGGTCATGTCCTCAATCGAGTCCGCCCGCAACAACGCCCGTCTGGTGCGCACCGCCCTGACCCGCGAAGTGTGGGAGGCCGTCAACGAAAGCTGGATGACCCTGAAAGACGCGCTGCGCCGCCCGGTGCGCATGGCCGAATTGCCGGATATTCTGGCGCTGATCCGCCAGCAAAGCGCCCTGACCCGCGGCGCCTTGCACGGCACCATGCTGCGCAATGACATTTTCGACTTTTCCCGCATCGGCACCTTTCTTGAGCGCGCCGACAACACCGCCCGCATACTGGACGTGAAATATTACGTGCTGCTGCCCTCGGTCAGCCAGATCGGCAGTTCGCTGGACAACGTCCAGTGGGAAACGATCCTGCGCTCGGTCGCGGCGCATACCTCGTATCGCTGGCTGAACGGGCCGGATGTTTCTGCGCGCGGCATTGCCGAATTCCTGATTACCGATGGTCGTATGCCTCGGTCTCTGGCGTTTTGCTTGTCTAAGCTGACCGGGAACCTAAGCTATCTGCAACGGGTCTATGACCAGAAATACGAGTGTGTGGATATGGCCGAAGCCTTGTATCACCGGGCCTCCGAAACGCCGGTCGAGGCCATTTTTGAAACCGGCCTGCACGAATTCCTCACCGATTTTCTGGGGGCAAACGCCGCCCTTGGGTCGCAGGTGGAAAAAGACTTTCGGTTTTATGGCTGACCTGACATGCGCCTGAGTATCACCCACACCACCACCTACAGCTATGAGCGCCCTGTGTCCTATGGCTTGCAGGAATTGCGTCTGACGCCAAAAAGCCGGGCGACCCAGAAAGTCCTGTCATGGATGACGATGGTCGATGGCGGCAAGACCGAGCTGGAATTCGTCGATCAGCACATGAACGAGGTGCGGCTGATCAGTTTCGAGGGCGACGGCCACGCGATCACCATCTCCTGCATGGGCGAGGTCGAAACCTTTGACACCGCAGGGGTCGTTGGCCGCCACGCCGGAAACGCGCCGCTGTGGCTGTTCCGCCGTCCAACCGACCTGACCCGTGCGGGCAACCAGACCCGGCAACTGACGCGCGGGCTGTTGAACGACATCACTGACCCGATCGACCGCATGCACCGCCTGTCCGAGCGCGTGCTTGAGGCCGTTGCCTATGACACCGGCCATACCGATGTTCATTCCAGCGCCGAGGACGTCCTGACCGCAGGGCGCGGGGTCTGTCAGGACCATGCGCATGTGTTCATCGCCGCCGCGCGCTCGATGGGGGTTCCGGCGCGGTATGTCTCGGGCTATCTGCTGATGGACGACCGCATCAATCAGGACGCGACCCACGCTTGGGCCGAAGCCCATATCGACGGCATCGGATGGATCGGATTCGACGTCTCGAACGAGATTTGCCCCGACGAACGATACGTCCGCGTCGCAACCGGGCTTGACTATACCGAGGCAGCCCCGATATCCGGCCTCCGAATGGGGGATCACGGCACTGAAACGCTTTCAGTGGCGATCCAGATCCAACAGCAGTAACGGACGGGGATCAGAAACATGACCTATTGCGTTGGGCTACGGCTGAATGCCGGGTTGTTGTTCATGTCGGATACCCGGACCAATGCCGGGTTGGACAACATTTCGACCTTTCGCAAGATGCACAGCTGGTGCGTGCCGGGCAAAGTGGCAATCACCATGATGACCGCTGGCAACCTTGCCACCACGCAATCGGTGGTCAGCCTGCTGGACGAGCGCTCAAAGGCACCCGAGGAACGCGCGCCGTCTATTCTGGAGCAACCGTCGATGTTTCAGGTGGCGCGGCTGGTCGGCCAGACCCTGCGCGAGGTGATTGCCGCCAATGCGCAGGCCGGGCAACGCGCCGACAGCGCCTTTAATGCCACGATCATTCTGGGCGGCCAGATCGGTGACGGCGGTCAGCGGCTGTTCCTGATCTATCCCGAAGGCAATTTCATCGAAGCCAGCGCCGACACACCGTTCTTCCAGATCGGCGAGACCAAATACGGCCGCCCGATCCTGATCCGCGCCTTCGACCCTGACATGAGCTTTGCCGACGCGATCAAGCTGCTGATGGTGTCGTTCGATTCCACCATCAAGGCCAACCTGTCGGTTGGTCTGCCACTGGATTTCGAGATTTACCGCCGCGACAGCCTGAAAAACGGTGAAATTCACCGGGTGGAAAAGGACGACCCCTATTTCCAGACCATCTCGGAAGGCTGGGGCGATGCGCTGAAACTGGCGTTCGACAGCTTGCCGCCCTATCAACTGGACGAATAATCCGGCCCGTCGGCGCCCAGCGCGGCACCCAGCTGCATCACGAACTTTTCAGCCGCGACCGGCAGAATCCGCCCCTCGCGCTTGCACAGCGCCAGCCGCGCCGGGGCAAAGCGCGCCACCGGGCGGACGGTGCCGCCGATCGCATCCAGCCACCGCTGATCCACCGCCGGCCAGAAACAGAATTGCGCGCTGGCCGCCAGTCCGCCTGCCCCGGCCCGCCACGGCGCCAACAGATAGGCGCTTTCGACCGCCGGGCGCAGCGGCAGGCGCTGGCGCTTGAAATTCAGGTCCAGATGCGCCCGCAGCCCGGCCGTGCCCGGCGGCACGATCAGATCCATGTCCAGCAACTCGGCCAGCTCAATTCGCGGGCTGACCGGCCCGTCCGGCACCGCCGTCAGCGCCAGCACCGGCACATCGAAAGTTTCGACAGTTTCGATGCCATCGCGATATTGCGGCTGAACGATCAGCGCCAGATCGGCCTCGTCCTGTAACAGCAGATCGGCAAAGGCCGTCGGCCCCGAGGGCAGCAGCGAAAACATCACGCTGGGATGGTTGGCGCGGAACGCCTGAACCTGCGCCGGAACCAGACCTTGCTCTAAGACTCGACTCACAGCTACGCGCACATGCCCAATTCTTGTGCCAGCCAAGTCTGAGACCGTTTCTAAAACGCGGTCAATTTCAGCAATGTGATTAATAAATTGGCGATAGTATATCTCACCCACCGTGGACAGCCGCACCCCGCTGGGCAGGCGATCAAAGAAAGGCGCGCCGATCTCTTCCTCTAACGCCAGGATCTGCCGGTTCAAGGCAGACGGGGAAATTGTAAGTTTTTCAGAGGCTTTGCGGATAGACCCCTCGCGAACCACCTCGCGAAGCGCGCGATACAGATTGAGATACCGCATGATTTTCCGCCCACCTGTTGCAATATTTGCAACACTACTACGCAAATTATGAACAAGACAGCAACTCAAATCCTTAACAGGTTGAGTCGCCGACGGGGGTGCTTTCCCCGCGAAATGACACAGGGACAAAAATCTCATGATGAAAAAGCTTCTGACCGCCACCGCTCTGACCGGCCTGCTGGCTGGCGCTGCCCATGCCGAAATCAAAGTGGGTGTTCTGCACTCACTGTCGGGCACGATGGCCATCTCCGAAACCACGCTGAAGGACACCGTCCTGATGCTGATCGAACAACAGAACGCCAAGGGCGGCATCAATGGCGAGATGCTGGTTCCGGTCGTCGTCGACCCCGCGTCGGACTGGCCGCTGTTCGCTGAAAAAGCCCGCGAGCTGATCTCGGATCAGGGCGTGGACGTGATCTTTGGCTGCTGGACCAGCGTGTCGCGCAAATCGGTTTTGCCGGTGATCGAAGAACTGAACGGCCTGCTGTTCTACCCGGTTCAGTATGAAGGCGAGGAATCGTCGAAGAACGTGTTCTACACCGGTGCCGCCCCGAACCAACAGGCGATCCCGGCCACCGATTACTTCCTTGAAGAACTGGGCGTCGAAAAATTCGCGCTGCTGGGCACCGACTATGTCTATCCCCGCACCACCAACAAGATCCTCGAACAGTATCTCAAGGATAAAGGCATTCCCGCCGAAGACATCTTTGTGAACTACACCCCGTTCGGTCACTCGGACTGGTCGAAAATCGTGGCTGACGTCGTGGCGCTGGGCGCTGACGGCAAGAAAGTCGGCGTGATCTCGACCATCAACGGCGACGCCAACATCGGCTTCTACAAAGAATTGGCCGCTGCGGGTATCTCGGCGGATGACATCCCGGTCGTGGCCTTCTCGGTCGGCGAAGAGGAACTGTCGGGTCTGGACACCACCAACCTTGTTGGCCACCTGGCAGCCTGGAACTATTTCCAGTCGGCTGAATCCGGCACCAACGACGAATTCGTCGCGGCATGGAAAGCCAAGATGGGTGAAGAGCGCGTGACCAACGACCCGATGGAAGCCACCTATATCGGCTTCAACATGTGGGTGAACGCTGTCGAAGCCGCTGGCACCACCGACGTCGATGCCGTGCGCGAAAAGATGTATGGTCAGGAATACCCGAACCTGACCGGTGGCACCGCCGTGATGGGCGTCAACCACCACCTGTCGAAACCGGTTCTGATCGGCGAAATCCAGGCTGACGGTCAATTCGACATCATCAGCGCCACCGCCGAAGTTCCGGGCGACGCCTGGACCGACTATCTGCCGGAATCGGCCGTCCTGATGTCGGATTGGAAAGATCTGGGCTGCGGTATGTATAACACCGAGACCAAAAGCTGCGTTCAGCTGAAATCCAACTACTAAGCCGGTTCCCGGCTTAGCCACCCAAGTCAATAAAGGAGGGGGCGCCAAGCCCCCTCCGGTTCGGGCAGCATGACACGCATTCTTACTCTCGGGCTTCGGGCCGCCCTGTTCTGGCTGATGACCGCCTTGGTCGCACTGGCACAAACGCCCATCCAGGACCTGCTTCAGACCTATCAGGCCGATGTGGCCAAACCCTCGCGCAAATCCATCGAAACGGTTGTGGACGCCCTGATCGCCTCGGGCCTGCCCGAAACGCGCAGCGTCCTGTCGAAATGGCGCGAGAAGGAACTCTATCAACGCGACGAGGACGGGCTGTTCTTCTTTGGCGAAGTCGCTGGTCAGGATATCCGCTTGATCGACATCGCCACCGGCCAGACCGTCGGCGCGTATGACAAGAAATCCGTCACTCAACTGAAACCCAACTCGGGCGTGCGCAGCGTGATCGCCACCGCGTTGGTGCGGTATCAGTTGACCGACCCCGACCCGGCCAAGCGCGCCGAGGGCCTGACCGCGATCGAACGCGGCGCCGAGGCCTCGCATCTGCCGGCGCTGCGGGCCTCCCTCGACGGCGAGACCGACGCCGGGCTGCTGGGCCGCAAACAGCGGCTGGAGCGGCTGCTGACCATCGCCTATGACGACGACAGCGCCGCCCGCGTGGCCGCGATTGAAAGTTTCTCGAAAGATCTGGGCGTTGATGCCCGTGGCGCGCTGAACCCGCTGCTGGCGACCACCCGCAAGGCGGCAACCGCCCTGCCCGAAGGCGTGAACATCGCCCGCAAGGTCAAACCCGGCTCCGACGATCTTGACCGCGACGACGCTTATGCCCTGCTGGTCGAAACCGGGCTGGCCCCCGCCCTGATCCCGCCGTCCGAGCAGAAAGAGGCACTGATCGCCCATATCGAAAACGGTCAGGTGGCCGGGTTCGACGTGCTGAACCTGAACACCGACGCCGCCCGCTTTGACGCCTATGCCGCGTTGGCCGCCACCGGCGCCGTGCGCCCGACCGTGACCCCGGCCGAGGTCGATGCCGCGCTGGCCAGCCATGTGTTCTATGACCAGTATCTGGAACCCGACGCCGCCGTGACCGGTGCCGCCAAGAAGGCACTGTTGTCGATCAAGACCCGCGTCGGGCTGAATCAGGCGCTGGACCTTGGGCTGGACGGTCTCAGCCTTGCCTCGATCTATTTCCTTGCCGCCATCGGCCTTGCCATCACCTTTGGCGTGATGGGCGTCATCAACATGGCCCATGGCGAATTCATCATGATGGGCGCCTATACCGGCTATGTGGTGCAGCAGTTCATCCCGAATTACACCGTGTCGATCATCGTCGCGCTGCCGCTGGCCTTTGCCGTGACATTCGCCGCCGGTGTCGCGATGGAGCGGCTGGTGATCCGCTGGCTGTATAACCGGCCGCTGGAAACCCTGCTGGCCACTTTCGGCATTTCGATCGCGCTGCAACAGCTGGCCAAGAACATCTTTGGCACTCAGGCCCGCCCGCTGACCAGCCCCGGCTGGCTGGACGGGGCGCTGGTGCTGAACGACGTGGTTTCGATCAGCTATATCCGCATCGCGATCTTCGTGCTGGGCCTGATCTTTCTGTTCCTGCTGCTGTTCATCCTGAACAAGACCCGCATGGGGCTTGAGGTCCGCGCCGTGACCCAGAACCCGCGCATGGCCGCCAGCATGGGCATCAACCCCGAGCGGGTGAATATGCTGACCTTCGGGCTGGGCTCGGGCATTGCCGGGATTGCCGGTGTGGCGATCGGGCTTTATGCCAAGGTCACCTCCGAACTGGGTGCCGATTACATCGTGCAAAGCTTCATGACCGTGGTCGTGGGTGGCGTCGGCAATATCTGGGGCGCGCTGTTGGGCGCCACGATGATCGGCTTCCTGCAAAAGGGGATCGAATGGTTCAACCCCAGCAACACGCTGGCGGCGCAGACCTATATGATCATCTTCATCATCATTTTCATTCAGTTCCGTCCCAAGGGCATCATCGCCCTCAAGGGCCGCGCGGCGGGGGATTGAGCCATGCAGAAACCGTTTTTCATCCGCAACCCGTCGGTCCTGATCTTTCTGGCGCTGCTGGCCGTGTTTACCATTGGCGCCACGCTGCTAAGCGAAGGCTTTGGCATCGACGTGATCTCGACCTCGATGATCAAGACGCTGGGCAAGACCCTGTGCCTGTGCCTGATCGCCATCGCCATGGATATGGTCTGGGGCTATTGCGGCATTCTCAGCCTTGGGCATTTCGCCTTTTTCGGGCTGGGCGGTTACATGGTTGGCATGTGGCTGATGTATGAGCGCACCAAGGCCATCGTCGTCAGCTCGCTGGCCGAAGCCCCCCTGCCCCCCACCGCCGGAGAAATCCGCGAAGGCATCGGCACCCAGATTTTCGGTGTCGTCGGCGGGGCCGAGATTCCGGCGATCTGGGTGTTTGCCGACAGCCTGACCCTGCAATTGCTGATGGTCGTGCTGATCCCCGGCCTGCTGGCGTTGATCTTTGGCTGGCTGGCCTTCCGGTCGCGGGTGACGGGCGTTTACCTGTCGATCCTGACCCAGGCGATGACGCTGGCACTGTCGCTGTATCTGTTCCAGAACGACAGCGGTCTGCGCGGCAACAACGGCCTGTCCGGGCTGCAAAACATCCCCGGCGCCGAAGCGGTGCCGCAAGCCGAATTGTCGGTGTGGTTCCTGTGGGCCTCGGCGCTGGCGCTGGGTCTGGGCTATCTGCTGGCGTCGTGGATTGTCGGCGGCAAATTCGGCAGCGTCATTCGCGGCATCCGCGACGACGAAGCACGGGTGCGGTTCCTTGGCTATCACGTCGAAAGCTATAAGCTGGTGATCTTTACCG
>NZ_JBFHDW010000129.1:0-7419 GCF_041584535.1 Actibacterium sp.
CATTGGCCGAACAGATCGACGGCGCCGAAACATAACCCACCTTGGGATCCGCGAACGGCCGCAGGATTTCCTGAATATAGCCGGGCTGCGGCACGTGATCGGGATCGAACTGAACGACGATGTCGTAATCGTCATAGCCCCAGTGATCGTAGAAATAGGCAAGGTTGCCTTCTTTACAGCGCGCCCGCCGGGGCCATTCGGTGCGGTTATATTCGGGCACGCCCTTGCGCGACGACATCCGCACGTTATGCGCCTTGCACCAGGCGATGACCTCGGGGGTGGGGTCTTCGTCGGCCAGCCATGTGTCATGCGGAAAGTCCTGCGCCAGGATCGCCTCAAGCGTTACGCGCACGACTTCGAAACTTTCCGACGGGGTCTTGGTGGTGATCATCGCCACGCGCCACTGCCCCGGCACCGGATCGGGCGCCGAAGACCGCCGGGCCTGCAGGAACACCACGATGAAATACAGCTGCATCCCCCAGATCCACATCATCGCCGCGGTGACCGCCCAATAACGCACCGGCGCGATGACGTGATACGGTTGCAGCCACCAAGCCCAGAACCAGCCGGCAATGATCAGCCAGATCCCGATCAGCGTGTAATATTTCACCGTCTTCCAGCCGCTGAACATCGGCGTCAGATAGGGGCGCGGGTCGGTGGCGGGGTGATGTTTGCGCGGTGCGGTCATGCCCTGCCCCCGGCTTTGAACCACGGCGCGGCATGGGCGACGATTTCGTCCAGATCGGTATAGCGGGCGCGAAAGCCCAACACTTGTGCGGCTTTCGACGGATCGGCCCTGAGTTCAGCCGCATCGCCCGGTCGGCGCGGGGCAAAGCTTTGCGCCACGCCGCGCCCGGTGACGCGCTCGACCGCGTCGACGACCTCGATCACCGAATAGCCCAGCCCGGCGCCAAGGTTCAGCGTAACGCTGTCGCCGCCGTCCAGCAAATACCGCAGCGCCAGAACATGCGCCCGCGCCAGATCGTCGACATGGATGTAATCGCGAATACAGGTGCCATCGGGCGTGGGATAATCGATCCCATAAATCTGCAACGGCGCGCCGCCTGCCGCCGCCAACAGCGCCAGCGGGATCACATGGGTTTCGGGATCGTGGCGTTCGCCAAGCTCGCCCTCGGGATCGGCCCCGGCGGCGTTGAAATAGCGCAGCGCCACATGCCGCATCCCGCCTGCCAGCGCCGCGTCCCGCAGCATCCATTCGCAGATCAGCTTGGTGCGGCCATAGGGGTTGATCGGCACCTGCGGCGTAGTTTCGGCAATCGGTTGCTGGGCCGGAGTGCCATAAGTGGCGCAGCTTGAGGAAAACACGATCTTATCCAGCCCCTGACGCCGCATCGCCGCCAGCAGTGACAGCATGCCGCCGACATTATTGTCATAGTAAAGTCCGGGCTTTTCAACGCTTTCCTGGACATAGGCAAAGGCGGCGAAATGCATGACCGCGCTGATATCGTGGTCGCGCATGGTCTGGCACAGCAAGTCAGTATCGCCCAGATCGCCGATAACCAGCGGCCCCCATTTCACCGCATCGGCATGGCCGCGCGACAGGTTGTCATAGACCACCGGCTGAAACCCGGCGCGGGCAAGCGCCTTGCAGGCATGGCTTCCGATATAGCCCGCCCCGCCGGTTACAAGAACACTGCTGGTCGGGGCTAAGCTCAAGCTGCACTACCTCGCAGGCGTTGCTGGATGGCCAGTTCGGCGCGGAAATAGGCTATGGTTGGTTCCAGCCCCTCGCGCAGCGGGATTTTCGGCTCCCATCCCAGCAGGTGTTTGGCTTTGTGAATATCGGGGCGGCGCTGATGTGGGTCATCAACCGGCAGCCCCCGGAACACCAGCCCCGAGCCCGAGCCGGTCATCTCGCGCACCAGATCGGCCAGTTCCAGCATCGTGAATTCGCCCGGATTGCCCAGATTGACCGGATCGTTGATCGTGCCAAAGGGGGTTTCGGTCTCCATCAAGGCTACCAGCCCATCCAGCATATCATCGATATAGCAGAACGAGCGCGTCTGGTTGCCGTCGCCATAGACCGTCAGATTGTTGCCGGTGATCGCCTGAATGATGAAATTCGACACCACCCGACCGTCTTCGGGGTCCATGCGCGGGCCATAAGTGTTGAAGATCCGGGCGATCCGGGTCTCGACGCCCCGCCGCTTGTTCATTTCATGGAACAGGGTCTCGGCGCCGCGCTTGCCCTCGTCATAACAGGCGCGCGGACCGATGGTGTTGACCAGACCGCGATAGTCTTCGGATTGCGGCGAAATATCGGGATCGCCGTAAACCTCGGAGGTCGAGCTTTGCAGAATCCGCGCCGATTTCTCTTCGGCAAGGCTCAGCAGATTGATCCCGCCGATGATCGAGGTCTTGAACGTATGCACCGGGTCGCGCTGGTATTTCGGCGGCGAGCCGGGACAGGCAAGGTTGTAAATCCGGTCGATCGGGCCGCCGACGGTGAACGCCCCGACGATGTCATGGTGCAGGAATGCAAACCTTGGATGGGTCAGCAAATCGGCAATATTTTCGTGCCGACCTGTCTCCATGTTGTCAACGCAGATCACCCGGTCGCCTTCGGCGATCAGCCGGTGACACAGGTTCGATCCGATGAACCCCGCCCCGCCGGCAACCAACACAGTGCGACCGGCCTTGTGCGGCTCGCCTTTTAGAAAAGGCGTCCGAAATCTCTTTTGCGATACCATTTTGCCCCCAGTTGCCGCTTTGTCAGCGACACGTATCTCTCACAGCTCCCCAGCCATTAATTCCTCTCCGGAAACCCGAAGAAAGCATTGATATAGCACAATTTTTGGTAAATTCCCACAAGTGGATCTTTAGTTGCCCCGGCGTCACCTTTTCCGCTACAGCCCTGACGTGTCCGGCGGAAAACGGACGCAGCCAAAGGTTGTCGACCAGGCTAATCGGCGGCGCACCGCGCCCGAAAAATAGGCTGATAAAATACCGGTCGATTCGCCTGATGCAAATCGGCCCACCCTTAGCCGCGCATTACTGCGCGACCAGATCCGCGATAATATCGGACCGCATGACGCTGTCATTACAGCGCTCGGGATGATCGAGACCAAGGCAGGCTTTATAAACCGCCCGCAGCGTCGATCGTGTCGCATATCCGTTCAGCTTGCCGGAATAGCTGCCGGTCTCGCGGAAGCGCTGTTGCAGGATGTAGAACGCGACATTGGGATTGGCCCGGACGATCTGCTGAGCCAGCCAGTCGGTTTTCAGATCGGTGCGGGTCACATAGTCCATGGCCACTGGCGCATAGGCCTTGGGCGTGCGCGCTGCCGACGCCCGGAAGGTCAGCGCATATTGCTGGGTCTGCGTGTCGCCCAACAGCGGCGCATAGCGCTCCAGCGCCGCATTGGCAGCCTTCAGATCGCGGCGCACGTTCAGGCCATTGCCATCACGCAGCAGTTCGATCAGGAATTTCGCGGCGGCAACATTGCCGTTTTCGGCAGCGCCGGTCAGCCGGGCCACGGTCTTGTGCCCATCGGCGCGCATGTTGATGCCCCACATGTTGCGGGTGGCCTCAAGAACCGCGATCTCGTCCTCGCCCGCCTCGCGGGCCTTGGCGGCATAGCCGTTGAATTTGGCCCGCGATTTCCGGCCACCGCCCAGATAGCCATACATCGCCCCATGCGCCAAGGTGACCCAAGCCTCGGTCGCGCCCATGTTGGCGGCGCGCACCAGCATCGCCTCGGCCTTGGCCGGAGAGCTGAAGCGCCACATCCAATATTCGCCGTAAACCGCCAGCCCGTGGCCATTTCCGGCCTCGGCGGCGGCCTCGAAATGCGCCAGCGCCTGTTTTCGGTCAGTTTTGATCCCGGTGCCGTAAAGTTGCAGTTTACCCAAGGCGACATGGGCCTCGGCATCGCCAGCCGCGATCGCCTGCTGCAACAGGGTCAGACCGCGTTCGGGGTCGCGGGCCATCGTCCAGCCGCCGATCAGTTGCTCGCCCAGCACCCGCTGTGCCGCCACCTGCCCCTTGTCAGCAGCCGAAGCCAGCAATTCGGCCGCACGGCGCAGGTCCTGAGGCACATCCTGCCCCCAAAGCAAGGACTGACCCAATTCGGATTCAGCATCGGCATTCCCGGCGGCAATCGCCTTTTCCAGCCACATCAAGCCCTCTTCGACATCCTGTTCCAGCACCCAACCATGCAGCAGGTGCTGACCCAACAAGCGCTGCGCATCGACCTGCCCGGCCAGCGCCGCGGTCTCAAGCACCTGACGGGCGCGCGACAGGTCATCAGGTTTGGGATTGGTCCACAGCTGACCCTCGGCCTCGCTGACCTCGGGCGTGGGTTGCGATTGCGCGACGCCGGAAACCGCGCCGAAACACAGCGCCGACACCGCCAGAACCGCCCCTGCCCGTCTGAACATGGCTGAGGACGTGGCAAGCGTGACAGAACCACCTTTGCGAATAGGCGTAGCGCGTTTTTCCAACATTTTGATCTCCCCCGAGTGCCGATAGACAGACCCGAAGGCCCAATCAGGCATTAATTAAGTTTACGCCGGTTCCGGACAAAGACTTTGATTTGGCTCAAATACTTGTCTTGGCGGAAAGGGCGGGGTTTGCGCGGGAAAGGCCGGAAAATATGCACTGGCGGAGGGAGGGGGATTCGAACCCCCGGAAGGCGTTAACCTTCAACGGTTTTCAAGACCGCCGCAATCGACCACTCTGCCACCCCTCCGGCAGGTTTACGGCTTAGCTTGCGCCACGCGATTCTAAAAGACCGGCGCTGGCCGTTTTTTGCCACATGGCTCGGGCCCGGCCTTTCCTTGGCGGCGCAGCGCGGCTATCATGCCGCCGGGCGGATGAGCAGTATCGCCCTCGGCGGAAACACAGCGGCCAGATGGCCGCACGCACGCGGGGAGAAAACCGCGCGGCAACAGGGGGTCAGGCATGAAAATCAAAGTGATCGGGCGCACCGCAACTGCGCTTTGCGTGATCCTTACGATCGCCGGTTGCACCGAGGGCTCGGATTTCAGCCTCTTCCCGCCAAAAGCCGACAGCTCCGCCGTCACCCCGTCGACCACGACCCGCATCGTCGAGCGCGATGTCGAGGCACCGGAGGTGTTTCAGACGGTCGAGGCCGGTCTTTGGGACGGGCGCCCGTCGCTGGGCGGGGTCTGGGTGGCCTATCCCGGCGTGACCGAACCCGAGCGCGTGATCATCCGCAACGAAACCAACGGCAAGTTCGTCATCGGCGCGCTGTTCAACCGTGAACGCGACAATCCCGGCCCGCGCCTGCAGGTGTCGTCGGATGCCGCCAGTGCGCTGGGGATGCTCGCCGGTCAGCCGACCAAGCTGAGCGTCACCGTGCTGCGCCGTGAAGAAGTGCCGGTTGCGCCGCCTGCGCCAGCTGCCGAACCCACCACACCCGCCAAGCCGACCGACACCGAGTCCGAGATCAAATCGCAGGAACTTGCGCCGCTGGCCGCCGCTGCCGCCGCCATCGACGCGGCCGAAAAGAAATCCGCCGCGCAAACCCCGCCGCCGCCCAACCCGGTGGGCGACATCACCCCGGCCGCAGCGGCCCCCGCGCCCGCTGACGTGACCAAGCCTGCGGCGACCAAACCCGCCGCCGCCCCGGCACCCAAGACCAGCGGGCTGGAAAAACCCTATATCCAGATCGGCATTTTCAGCGTCGAGGCCAACGCCAATAACACCGCCATCGCCCTGCGCACCGGCGGCATCGTTCCGACCGTCCTGAAACAGGAAAGTCAGGGCAAGGCGTTCTGGCGCGTTGTCGTCGGCCCGGCGACCTCGGCCTCGGAACGCAGCGATCTGCTGAATAAAATCAAGGATCTGGGCTTTGCCGACGCCTATTTCGTGACCAACTGAGGATGCTTTGACCCACTCACCCGCCCTGCTCCGCCCCGTTCGCCTGTTTCTTGCCGCGCTGGCCGCCTGTGCCGCCGTCGCCGCACCTGCCGTGGCGCAATCGGTCTACGAGACCCGCGCCCGCGCCGCCTATGTGCTGGATCAGACCACGGGCACGGTGCTGTTGGCCAAGAATGCCGACGTGGCGCTGCCGCCGGCGTCGATGTCCAAGCTGATGACCCTGACCATGCTGTTCGAAGCCCTGCATGACGGCCGGGTAACGCTGGACACACAATTCTCGGTCTCGGCCAAGGCGATGGCGATGGGCGGGTCAACCATGTTCCTGAACGACCGCGACCGCCCGCGGGTCGAGGACCTGATTCAAGGCATCATCGTGCAATCGGGCAATGACGCCTGCGTGGTGGTGGCCGAAGGGCTGGCCGGCACGGAAGAGGCCTTTGCCCGCCTGATGACCGAACGCGCCCGCGTCTTGGGGATGGAGAATTCGTCCTTCGCCAACGCCTCGGGCTGGCCGCATCCGGGCCAGCGCATGTCGATGCGCGATCTGGCCATTCTGGCCAATCACCTGATTTCGGATTTCCCGGAATATTACCATTACTTCGGCCAGCACGAATATGACTTTGACGGTCGTGCGCCGCAGAACCGGTTCAACCGCAACCCGCTGCTGAAACTGGGTATCGGCGCCGATGGCCTGAAAACCGGCCACACCGAAGAGGCTGGCTATGGTCTGGTCGGCTCGGCGCTGCAAGGCAAGCGTCGGGTCATCGTTGTGGTGTCCGGGCTGGAAACCGACACCGACCGCGCCGAAGAGGCCGAGCGGCTGATCAACTGGGCTTTCCGTCAATTCGTGCAGAAAACCGTGGTCAAGGCCGGCACCCGCATGGCCGGGGCCGATGTCTGGCTGGGCGATGCCGGCAGTGTCGGTCTGATCGTCGGTGATGATGTCGAATTGCTGCTTCCCGCTATTCAATCGCGCGAGATCAGCGCCGAGATCACCTATGACAGCCCGATTCAGGCGCCGGTCCTGCAGGGTCAAAAGCTGGGCGATCTGACCATCAGCCGCCCCGGTCTGGATGATGTTGTGGTGCCGCTGGTGGCGGAAAACACCGTGGCGCGGGGCGGGTTCACCACCCGGCTGCGCACGGCGTTCGGCGTGCTGCTGGGCAAGATCTCGGCGGGGGCGCAGGAGCTCTGAGCATGGCGGCGCGGGGCATTTTCCTGACATTCGAAGGTGTCGACGGGTCGGGTAAATCCACGCAGGCGCGGGCGCTGGCCGACTATCTGCGCAGCATGGGCCGCGAGGTGGTGCTGACCCGCGAACCCGGCGGCGCCCCCGGCGCCGAGGATATTCGCGCATTGGTGCTGCAAGGCGATCCCGACCGCTGGTCGGCCGAGACCGAATTGCTGCTGTTCACCGCCGCCCGCCGCGACCATCTGGAAAAGACCATCGAACCGGCGCTGGCCGCCGGGGCGGTGGTGATCTGCGACCGCTTTGCCGATTCAACCCGGGTCTATCAGGGCGTCACCCGTGGCGATCTGCGCGGCAAGGTCGA
>NZ_JBFHDW010000130.1:0-7371 GCF_041584535.1 Actibacterium sp.
CGCCCGACGCGCAAGCTGGCCTGAAGCCCGAGCGAGATCTCCGTCATCATGTCGGCGAGCTTCTTCTGGTAGAGCTGGGTCTGGGCCAAGGGCCGGTTGAACTGCTTGCGGTCGAGCCCGTATTGCCGCGCCGCGTGCCAGCAGAACTCCGCCGCGCCGAGCACCCCCCAGGAAATGCCGTAGCGCGCCCGGTTGAGGCAGCCGAACGGCCCCTTGAGCCCCTCGACATTCGGCAGGAGCGCCTCCTCGCCGACCTCGACATCCTTCATCACGATCTCGCCGGTGATCGAGGCGCGCAAGGAAAGCTTGCCGCCGATCTTCGGCGCCGAGAGGCCGGGCGTGCCCTTCTCGAGCACGAAGCCGCGGATCTTGCCGCCATGCGCCTCGGACTTGGCCCAGACCACGAAGACGTCGGCGATCGGCGAATTCGAGATCCACATCTTCGAGCCGTTCAGGAGGTAGCCGTTCGCGGTCTTCACCGCGCGGGTCTTCATCCCGGCGGGGTCCGAACCGGCCTCTGGTTCGGTCAGGCCGAAACAGCCGATCAGCGAGCCGCTGGCGAGGCCGGGCAGGTATTTCATCCGCTGCTCTTCCGAGCCATAGGCATAGATCGGGTGCATCACCAGACTGGATTGCACCGACATCATCGAGCGATAACCGCTGTCGATGCGTTCAACCTCGCGCGCGACAAGGCCATAGCTGACATAGGACGCGCCCGCGCCGCCGTATTGTTCCGGCAGGGTCACGCCCAACAGGCCCGCCTGCCCCATCTCGGCGAAAATCTCGGGGTCGGTCTGTTCGTTCAGATAAGCGTTCTCGACCCGGGGGGCCAGACGGTCGGCGCAAAAGGCAGCGGCCGAGTCGCGGATCATCCGCTCTTCGCCGGACAGCTGATCCTCCAGCAGAAACGGGTCCGACCATTCGAATGACTGGCCTTGATGTGCGGTATTCGACATTGGTCGCGCCTCCCTGTTGTCGCGGCGGGTGCGCCGTTGCAGGTGGCGCAAACCCTTTCCCCCTTCATAAAAGCATTCGGGGGCCGGGTGAAATCGCAAATTCCACCCGGGGACGCATGACGCGGGGTCGGTGGCCCGCCGGGTTATATCGCGGCGCGCAAGCCGGGCGTGGCGATCTCGGGCAGGGATTCGACCATATGCTTGGGGCGGCGGATCAACAGGATCGCCGGGTTCTGCACCGCCTCGGCCACGATCACCGCTTCGAGCGTCGCCAAAGTCGCGGTGACATGGCGCTGCTCGGGCTTGCTGACCGCACAGACGATATCGACCGGGCACTCGCCGGGCAGACCGGCACCGATCAGGTTGGCGGAAATCTCGCCCGCCTGCCGCACGCCCATATACAGCGCCAGCGTCGTTCCCGGCTGCAAGGACGCGCCCCAGTCCGGCGCATCGTCGCCGGGGCGGCAGGTGCCGGTGGCAAACAACAGCCGGTCTGTCTGGCCGCGCTCGGTCATCGATTGGCCGATGGCGGCGCCCGCCGCAGTGGCGGCAGTGACGCCGGGCACGATTTCGACGGTAAGACCCTCGGTCCGGGCGGCGGCCAGTTCCTCGCCCGCGCGGCCAAAGACGCCGGGATCGCCCGACTTCAGCCGCACCACGCGCTTGCCTTGTTTGGCGGCGGCAACCACCACGGCGTCAATGCGTTCCTGCGGCCAGGCGCAAGCGCCGACGGCCTTGCCAACGAACACCCGCTCGGCATCGCGGCGCGCCAGTTCCAGAACCTCGGGGTCCACCAGACGGTCATAGAAAATGATATCGGCCTCTTGCAGGCGCTGCACGGCGCGCAGGGTCAGCAGATCGCGGGCGCCCGGACCGGCGCCGACAAGGCTGATCAAGCCGTGGCGATCCTGACCCGGCGCGGCCCCGGCGGTGATCGCCTGTTTCAGCAGCGCGGCGGCGTCGCGTTCGGCCCCGGTGGCGTGCAACTGGCGCGGGCCATCATTGAACACCCAGCGCCAGAACGCCCGGCGCTCGGATTGCGGAACGCGGGCGGCGACGGCATCGCGCATCCGGCCTGCCAGCGCGGCAAAGGCACCAAGGCGGGGTTCCAGCATGGTTTCGATCTGGGTCTTGATCTGGCGCGCCAGAACCGGCGCGGTGCCTTCGGTGCCGATGGCAACCACGACCGGATCGCGATCGACAATCGACGGGGTGATGGCATCGCACAGCTCGGGGCGGTCAACGACATTGACCACCACACCCGCCTGCTTGGCCAACTTGTGCAGCATCTCGTCGCGCGCCGGATTGCCAGTGCAGATGAACACCAGCGCCGCGCCCGCGAAATCATTGGCCGAGATCGCCCCGGTCCGGTGCGTCGCCCGGCCCTCGGCGACCAGCGCCGCCAGTTCGTCGTCCAGCTCTTCGGCCAGCAGGGTGATCCGCGCCTCGGTCTTGAGCACCAGCCGCGCTTTTTGCGCTGCCTGTTCGCCACCGCCCGCGATCACCACGTCGCGGTCCGTCATCGTCAGGAACATCGGGAAGGTTTTCATGGTCTCTCTCCTAGGCGGCCTGCGCCTGATGGCGGTTCGCCCACAGATCGGCCGCCAACCGGGCGGCATCGGGTTTGCCCACGGTATCCAGCGCCAGAGCGGCGGTGCCGATCACCACGGCTTCGGCGAAGGGATCGGTCAGGCTGCCGTCCCAAAGACGGGCCAGATCGGCGGGGTGCAGATCGGAATCGCCCAGCCGCCGGGTCTCGTCCCAGATCGGCGCGGCGCTGCTTTGCCACGGGGTGCCGTCGCGCAGGCCGAACAGTTCCATCTCTTTCGAGGGGTGACGTTCGAATTCGCCGCCGCCGCCCTTGATGACGGTCAGGTTGCGCTGGCCCAAAAGCGCCCCGGCATCGGCCTGAAGTTCGCGATACGGCGGGTGGAAAACCCCCTGCACCGAGGCCGTCGCGCCCGCCGGGTTCAGCACCCGCAAAACGGTGTTCACAGCCGAGCGCAACCCCAGCACATCGCGCAGTTTCAACAGGTCCAAAGCCCGGGGTGAAATCGCCTCTAACGGTAAGTAGGCGAGGCCGCCCTCCTCCAGCAGCCTCGCCCCCGTCGCAAGCCCATCGGCCTGCGGGATGCCACAGATATCGAGGGCGCTTCTAACCGAGGCCACAGGATTCTGGTGCGAATTCCAGCCGTGCACTAACACAGTCACACCTGCCCGCGCTACCAGTTTCGCGGCCAAAAGGAACAGGGGCACCGATCTTGTGCGCCCAGCGGCGTAGCTGGGCCAGTCCAGACCGGGCTTTTCGCCGGGCCACGGAGTCAGCGTCGCGCGAATCGCGTTCACGAAACCCACAACCTCGTCAGGGGATTCGCCGCGATAGCGCATCAGCATCAACAGCGCGCCAACCGCCTCGGGGGCGGCCTCGCCCGCCAGAATTTGCCGCATTGCGTCCTCGGCCTCGTCCTGCGTCAAAGACCGTCCGCGGCCCGGGCCACGCCCCATCGCATGAACATAAGACGCCAGACTCATTCAGCGGCCTCGCGGGTTGTTGCACTTGCCAATAGCGCCGCCAGTTCAGGCCGGCACGAGCCGCAGTTGCTGCCCGCTTGCAGCGCCGCGCCGATGGCCTCGACCGAGGTCAGGGATTGTGACGCGATCGCCGCCAGGATGGTGTTCACCCCGACATCGAAACAGACACAGACCGTAGCCCCCGGATCGGGGCGGTCGCCGCCCGGACGGCCCGACAGGGTCATCGGATCCGAGACCTCGCCGACCAGCGCCGCGATATGCCCGCGCGAGACCGCGACCGGCTCGGGTCCGGCGAACAGCGCCGCCATCAGCCGGCCGTCCTGATGCAGGGCGATGCGGGCCATGCCGCGGGCGGGATCGGTGACGATCATCACTTCGGCCTCGGGCAGGTTGAACAGGTCACGGGCGTAGGTCTCCCAATCCTCGGGCGGCTCAGCCCCGGCCAGTTCGGCCCGCCAGCCCAGCCGCGATTTCGCCAGCGCCCAGTAGCGGCAATCAGGCGTCAACGACTGGGTGCTGACCGCAAAACCATACCACGCCGGTTGATACGGCGCGACAGAAACCGCCGATCCTTTGCTGTCAGGCTGGCCGGACACCGGGTCGGTATTGGCGGCAACCAAGGCATCGACACGGGCCAAGCCGCTGTTCTGGGCGCTCCAATGCATCGGGGCGAAAACCTCGCCCGGGCGGATCTTGTCCGAGATCAGAACCCGCAGGATCGCGCGGCCCTGCGGGCTGACGACCTCGGCCAGACCGGCGGGGGCAAGACCCAGCCGCGCGGCATCGTCGGGATGCACCTCAAGATAGGGTTCGCCCATGTGCTGCGACAGGCGCGGGGATTTGGCGGTGCGGGTCATGGTGTGCCAGTGGTCGCGCACCCGGCCGGTGTTCAGCCGCATCGGATAGTCGGCGCTGAGGGGCGAGGCCGCCGCGCCGCCGGTGACGGCCAGCATCCGGCCCTTGCCATCGGGGGTAAAGAACCCGCCATCGGCAAAGAAACGTCCGCCTTTCTTGCGCTCATTCAGCGGCCATGTGAACGGCAGCAGCGTCGCGTAATGCGCGTCGGAAATGTCGGTCAGGTCCGAAATGTCGAAATCGCGGCCCAGCGCCCCGGCGATCCCCGACAGCGCCGCGTATTCGCGAAAGATCGAGGCCGGCGTGTCATAGTCGAACGCGCGTGCCCAGCCCATGCGCGCGGCCACATCGCAGATGATCTGCCAGTCATGCCGCGCCTGTCCCGGTGCGGGCAGGACGCCACGCTGGCGGCTGATGCAGCGCTCGGAGTTGGTGACGGTGCCGTCCTTTTCGCCCCAGCCGGTGGCGGGCAGCAGGACATGCGCCAATTGCGCGGTGTCGGTGCGGTCGGTCACGTCCGAGACCACGACGAAATCGCAACCCGCAATCGCCGCGCGCACCGCGTCGGCATCGGGCATCGACACCGCCGGGTTGGTGCACATGATCCAGATCGCCTTGATCTTGCCCTCGCCCACGGCACGGAACATATCGACGGCCTTCAGCCCGGCGGCATCCGGCATTTCCGGCGCGTCCCAGAAAGCGCGCACAGCCGAGCGGTGTTCGGCGTTTTCCAGATCCAGATGGCAGGCCAGCATATTCGCCAGACCGCCGGCCTCGCGCCCGCCCATGGCGTTGGGCTGGCCGGTGACTGAAAACGGCCCCATGCCCGGACGACCGATGCGGCCGGTGGCCAGATGGCAATTGGTGATCGCGTTGACCTTGTTGGTGCCAAAGGTCGATTGGTTCACGCCCTGGCTGTAGACGGTGACGACCTTTTCGGTGCCGATCCACATCCGGTAAAAGGTGGCAATGTCCTTGGAGTCCAGACCGGTAACGGCCAGATCGTCGCTGCTGGCGCAGTTCAGCGCCTCGCGGAAGCCGCTGATGTGGCGGCTGACATAGTCCTCGTCCACCGCGCCGTTTTCGGCAATCGCCGCCAGCAGCCCGTTGAACAGCGCCACATCGCCGCCCGGCGCAATCGCCAGATGCAGGTCGGCAAGGTCCGAGGTCGCGGTGCGGCGCGGGTCGATGTTGACGACCTTCATGCCGGGCCGGGCCTTTTTGGCGGCGGCGATGCGCTGATACAGCACCGGGTGACACCAGGCCATGTTGCTGCCGACCAGCACGATCAGATCGGCCTGTTCCAGATCCTCATAGCTGCCGGGCACGGTGTCGGTGCCAAAGGCCCGCTTGTGACCGGCCACGGACGAGGCCATGCACAGCCGCGAATTGGTATCGATATTGGCCGAGCCGATGAAGCCTTTCATCAGCTTGTTCGCGACATAGTAATCCTCGGTCAGCAATTGCCCCGAGACATAAAAGGCCACGCTGTCAGGACCATGTTCGGCGACGGTCTGTTTAAACCTCTCGGCCACCAGATCCAGCGCGCTGTCCCAATCGGCCTGTTGGCCATTCACCATCGGCGCTAGCAGCCGGTCGTCCAGCGAGGTGGTCTCGCCCAGCGCCGAGCCTTTCGAGCACAGCTTGCCGCCATTGGCGGGATGCGCGGGGTCGCCCTTGATGATCAGGCCGCCCTGCCCGTCCGGCTGTGCCAGCACCCCGCACCCTACCCCGCAATAGGGGCAGGTGGTACAGACAGTGCCCGGCACGGCCGCATCCATCAGCGGCAAAAGCGCACCCGCGCCGTCCATTACGCGGCCGTCCGTTTCATCAGCTGGTCGCTATCCATCAGGATGCGGCCATCTTCGACCCGCGCGGCATAGGTGGCGATCTGTCCGACGTCGGCGCCCTGAGCCTCGCCGGTTTCAAGGCTGAACACCCAGTTATGCAGCGGGCAAGTGATTTTCTTGCCATGCACGATGCCTTCGGACAGCGGGCCGTTCTTGTGCGGGCACCGATCCGAGGTCGCAAAGACCTCGTTCTCGTCGGTGCGGAACACCGCCACGCAGCCATGCACGGTTTTCACCACGCGCGCGCCGCAGACCGGGATGTCGTCGATACTGCCAATGTCGATCCAGCTCATTCTGCGGCCTCCAGTGTGAGATCGGCCAGCGGCGCGAATTTCTCAGCCTCGCCGGGCTGAGCCAGTTCGGCCCACGGGTCTTTCTGATAGACGGTTTGCGAAATCTTGAAGCGCTCAATCAGGGCGTTGCGGGTGTCGATGTCTTCGACGACCTGCTGTTTCACCCAGTCCAGCCCAACCTTGGCGACCCATTTATAGGGGCGGTCCAGATATTTGGCGTTCTCGCGGTAAAGCTGCATGAAGGCCATAGTCAGGTCCATCACCTCGGCTTCTGTGGCGACATCGGCCAGACGTTCGGTTTCCTTCACATCCATACCAGCCGCCCCGGCGACACCGATCTGATAGCCGCTGTCGACGCAGATCACGCCGATATCCTTGCAGGTGGCCTCGGCACAGTTGCGCGGGCACCCCGACACCGCCAGCTTGACCTTATGCGGCGTCCACGAGCCCCACAGCGCCTTTTCCAGCTGGATGCCCAGCCCGGTGCTGTCCTGAGTGCCAAAGCGGCAGTGATCCTTGCCGACACAGGTTTTCACCGTGCGCAGCCCCTTGGAATAGGCATGGCCTGAAACCATCCCCGCCGCGTTCAGATCGGCCCAGATCGCCGGCAGGTCTTCGCCCTTGACGCCCAGAAGGTCGATGCGCTGACCGCCGGTGACATGCACGGTCGGCACGTTGTATTTCTCGGCCGCGTCGGCGATGGCCCGCAGTTCGGCTGGGGTGGTCATGCCGCCGAACATGCGCGGCACGACGCTGAAGGTGCCGTCCTTCTGGATGTTGGCGTGTTTGCGTTCGTTGATGAACCGCGATTGCGGGTCGTCCTGATACTCAAGCGGCCAGTCGGCCAGCAGGTAATAGTTGATCGCCGGGCGGCAGACGTGACAG
>NZ_JBFHDW010000131.1:0-7197 GCF_041584535.1 Actibacterium sp.
CATCCGGGTCAGGATGCCCTCGGTCACGACCTCGATGCGCGTGTCGCGGCCGACCTTGCTTTCGCCGCGAATGCGATAGCCCACGGTCTGGCCCACGATCTGACCCAAAGTTTCGGCCATGCGCTCGGCCGCGGCGCGGGCGGCCAGACGGCGCGGTTCCAGCATGACGATCCGCCCGCGCGTCAGCCCGGCCTCAAGCATCGCCAGCGGCACGATGGTGGTCTTGCCAGCCCCCGGCGGCGCCTGCAGCACGGCGCGGCCCTCGGCGCGCAGCGCCGCCATCAGCGGTTCCAGCACCGCGCCTATCGGCAGATCGGTCTCCATGCCGCCCTTATCAGCGATTTCCCGCGCCCGCGCCAGATGCGGGGGAAAATTCGGCAAACGGGCTGGACAGGCGGGGGCGTGCAAGGGCAAACAGGGCGGCACGACAACCGGGAGATGCCGATGGATACCGACACGCTTGCCACCAAGATTCTGGCCGGTGAGCGCCGGGCGCTGGCCCGCGCGATCACGCTGGTGGAAAGTGGCCGCCCCGATCACCGGGCGCAGGCGATCACCCTGCTGGACCGGCTGGCCGGCAGCGGGCGGCAGGCGCTGCGCATCGGGCTGTCGGGCACGCCGGGCGTCGGTAAATCCACCTTCATCGAAAGCTTCGGCATGATGCTGACGGCGGCCGGACTGCGGGTGGCGGTGCTGGCGGTCGACCCCAGTTCAGCCCGGTCGGGCGGCTCGATCCTTGGCGACAAGACCCGGATGGAGCGCCTGTCGCGCGACCCCAATGCCTTTATCCGTCCCTCGCCCAGCCAGTCGGCGCTGGGCGGCGTGGCGCGCCGCACCCGCGATGCCGTCGCTTTGTGCGAGGCCGCAGGCTTTGACGTGGTGCTGATCGAAACCGTAGGTGTCGGGCAGTCGGAAACCATGGTCGCCGATATGTCGGATCTGTTCATCCTGCTGCTGGCCCCGGCGGGCGGGGACGAGTTGCAAGGCGTCAAGCGCGGCATCATGGAAATGGCCGACATCATTCTGGTGAACAAGGCCGACGGCGATCTGAAACCCGCCGCAATGCGCACCTGCGCCGATTACGCCGGGGCGCTGCGCCTGCTGCGCAAACGCCCGCAAGACCCCGAGGGCTTTCCCAAGGCGATGACGGTTTCGGCGCTGGAAGAGGCCGGGTTGCAAAAGGCGTGGGAAGACATGCAGGCACTGGCCGACTGGCGGCGCGAGAACGGTCACTTTGACGGCCGCCGCTCGGAACAGGCGCAGCACTGGTTCGGCGAAGAGGTGCGCATGGGCCTGCTGGCACGGCTGGACACCGACCCCGAGATTCGCGCCCGCATGCAGGATCTGGGCCGCGCTGTCGCCAAAGGCGAAACCAGCGTTTCAGGCGCCGCAGCGGAAATGCTGGCGACCCTGACCTGAATCCGCGCGCCCGTGGCGATGTCGGATTTGAGTATTTTTGCCAAGAAAAAGACCAAGCTGGGTTTCTTCTTCGGAAAAATATCCCCGCCGGAGGCATCGCGACGCCCGCAGGGCGGCGCAAACCACGTCTTGCAGGCAAACGCGCGGAATTCGACAACGAATCCCTTGACGCCCCCGGTGATTTGCCCTTAAAGCACCGAGACCGAATTCAAGGGCGCTGCTTTTGCGGCGCCACGAGTGTTTATCGAGACAAGGAAGAGACCCATGTCGCGCGTCTGCGAACTGACCGGAAAAGGCCCGATGACTGGCAACAATGTCAGCCATGCCAACAACAAGACCCGCCGCCGGTTCCTGCCGAACCTGAACGATGTGACGCTGATCTCTGACACGCTGGGCCGCTCGTTCAAGCTGCGCGTGTCGGCTTCGGCGCTGCGCACGGTGGACCACCGCGGTGGCTTGGACGCATTCCTGGCGAAAGCCAAAGATGCCGAGCTGTCTGCAAAAGCTCTGAAAATCAAGAAAGACCTTGAAAAGGCTCAGGCAGCCGCCTGATAGCCCCTTTCAATGTTGAAAGTTTGCGGCCCCGTCAGAAATGGCGGGGCCGCTTCTTTTTGTCGCTTTCGCTTGCGCCGGCGGGCGGGCTATAGGGCAGGGATGAAACTGGTGCGCCCGATCTTTACCCTGGCGCTGGCGCTGATGCTGGCCATGACGTCGCTGACCCTTGCGGTGGCGCGGGGGCAGGCGCCTGCGGTCAGCGACGTGGTTATCTGTTCCGGCTTTGGCCTGCAGGTCATCCATCTGGATGCCGAAGGCAACCCGGTTGGCGCGCCGCATATCTGCCCTGACGGGGTGGCGGCCTTTGTGTCGTTGGACGTGCCGCAGCCGGTCGTGCCGGCGCAGGAGCTTGAGCCGGGCGAGCGGTTGCCGATCGCTCAGCAGCGCGCCCAGTCCGATCTGAGCCGCACCCGAGCGGTGGCGCGCGGTCCTCCGGGGATTGCCTGAGCTTTCTCACGCAATTCCAACCTATCAGGAGGACAAGATGTCCCTTTCCAAAACTCTGTTCGCGGCCATTGCCGCAGTGTCTTTTGCCGGTCCGATCTGGGCCGGGTCGATCACCGTCGAGGACGCTTATGCGCGCGCCTCGACCATGGGCGCGGTTTCAGGCGCGGCTTTCATGGAGATCCATAACGCCGCCGAGGTCGAGGATCGTCTGGTCGCAGTCCGCTCGGATGTTGCCCAGCGGGTCGAGCTGCACACGCATATTTCCGATGCCAATGGCGTGATGCAGATGGTCGAGGTCGAAGAAGGCTTTGCCATCCCGGCGGGCGGCGTTCACGCGCTGGCGCGGGGCGGCGATCATGTGATGTTCATGGGCCTGAACCGGCCGCTGGTGCAGGGCGAGATGATCGAGCTGACCCTGACCTTTGAACAGGCGGGCGAGGTTGTCGTTCAGGTGCCCGTCGACCTGAACCGCAAGCCGGATCACGCGCTGATGTTGCAGAAGTCCGGTCAGAACTGACAAAGCACCGAAAGCGACCTTTGACGGTCGCTGGCGTGACAGACTGTGGTCGGAATTGAGCGCACTAGATCCGCGGGTCGTGATCAGGGCGGTTCAATTCCGATGCACAGCAGTTTTACTTTTGACGGGGCGTTTTCCGACGAGGAATGCGATCGCATTATCGTGCAGGCGAATGCCGATGCGTTAAGCGATGCCGGGCTGGTGCGCGGGGCTTCGGATCATAACTATCGCCGCGCCGATATTGCCTGGCTGGACGAGCGCGAAGGCGCGGAATGGGTGATGGACCGGATCATTCAGGTCGTCGCCGAAACCAATCGCAACCGGTTCGATTTCGACCTGCGTGAATTCGCCGAAAGCGCGCAGGTTGCTCGCTACGGGGCCGAGCGCGAGGGTCATTTCACCTGGCATTCCGACATTGGCGACGGACCGGTGGCGCGCAAGCGCAAGCTGACCATCGTGGTGCAATTGTCGTCGCCTGACAGTTATCAGGGCGGTGTTTTGGAACTTCAGCCCGACAGCCATGTCCGCGAGGCCTCGCGGCAGCGCGGCAGCGCGACGATCTTTCCGGCCTTTGTGCTGCACCGGGTCACGCCCGTCACCGCGGGCGAGCGCTATTCCCTGACCGTCTGGGCGCACGGGCCGGCGTTTCGCTAGGCACCCAGCACCTGATCCACCCAATGCGGCACAAGCTGGCTGGCGGGGCCGAAACGCGCCTCGGCAAAGTCATGGCTGCCCATCGACGGTTCCAGATTCAGCTCCAGCGTCCGTGCCCCGGCGCGGGCGGCGTCCTGAACAAAGGCGGCGGCGGGAAAGACATTGCCCGAGGTGCCGATCGACACGAACAGGTCAGCGGCCCGCAGCGCGTCCCAGATGTCGTCCATGTGATAGGGGAATTCACCGAACCAGACGATGTCGGGGCGGGTGGCGCTGCTGTTGCAGGCGGGGCAGGGCGCGCCGGGGGTCATTTCCAGCGGCGCCGACCAGCGGTGGTCGCAATCGGCGCATTTGGCACGGCTTAGTTCGCCATGCATGTGCCAGACCGCGCGCGATCCGGCGCGTTCATGCAGGTCATCGACGTTTTGCGTGACGATCAGCACCTCGCCTTCATAGTAGTTTTCCAACCTTGAAAGAGCGATGTGCGCGGGGTTGGGTTCGGATTCAAAGCAATTTTTCCGGCGGGCATTGTAGAATTCATGCACCAGCGCCGGATTGCGGGCAAAGCCTTCGGGGGTGGCGACGTCGTTCAGATCATAGCGCGTCCACAGCCCGTCCTTGTCGCGAAACGTGCCCAGCCCGCTTTCGGCGGAAATTCCCGCGCCGGTCAGAATGACGATCTTGGCCATTGCCTCCTCCTTGCGCTAGGATTGTGACAGAATGGAGGGGCCGATGACCACCAGAATTCTGTTTGTCTGTCTCGGAAATATCTGTCGTTCACCCACCGCGCATGGCGTGTTTCAGGCGCTGGCCGATCAGGCCGGGGCCGATGTCTATGTGGAAAGCGCCGGCACCGGCGGCTGGCATGTGGGCGATCCGCCCGACCGGCGGGCGACGGCCGAGGCGGCTGCGCGCGGCTATGACCTGAGCCCGCTGCGGGCGCAACAGGTCAGCGCCGCGGATTTCAGCCGCTTTGACCTGATCCTTGCGATGGATCACGCCAACCTGATGGCGCTGGAGCGGATGCGGCCCATCGACAGCGAAACTCAGGTCGAATTGTTCCTGACCTATGCCGGGCTTGAACGCGAGGAAGTCCCCGATCCCTATTACGATGGCGGATTCGATCTGGTGCTGGACCTGATCGAACAGGCCAGTCACGGGGTCTTGGCGCGGTTGCGGCGCTAGTTACAGCTTGCAGAAGGCCTCGGCCGTGCTGCCGAACTGCTGATAGCGTTGCCAGAAGGCCTCGTCGCTGCGGCGGTTCGACTGGCGGGTTTCTTGCGCCTTGTGCGGGTCTTTAAAGAAGCTAGCCGCGATTTTCTGATCGCTGCGGTCCAGCGTCAGGTCGGCGGCCTCTTGGATGCACCCGCACAATTGGCGGGACACGGCCTTGCGATCCGTGTGCAAACAGGCGCTTTCGATCACGCCCGCAAAGGCGCCCGATGCGCCGGCAACAAGGATTGCCGCAGCAATTACCAGTTTGTTCATTTGTCTGCCTCGATCCAGCCGGGTGACGTCTGTTGTCCGAGTCTGTGCCCGGCAAGGTTAACTCATGCGGAAAATATGCCGAAATCCGGCGCAATTTTCAATTCACAAGATTCCGGGGGCGGCGAAAGGGCGCATTGGCCACGTCGGGGGCGGCCATCGGGGCCGGCGCAGCGGCCAAAGGCGCAATCCCCATTGACCAGCCCCTAAAACCACAGCATATCGCGGGGATCATGACCGACCTGAAACACATCCGCAATTTCTCGATCGTGGCGCATATCGACCACGGGAAATCCACCCTTGCCGACCGGCTGATTCAGCTGACCGGCACCGTTGCCGAGCGCGATATGAAAGCGCAGCTTCTGGACAACATGGATATCGAGCGCGAGCGCGGCATCACCATCAAGGCCAACACCGTGCGGATCGAGTATCCGGCCAAGGATGGCGAGACCTATGTGCTGAACCTGATCGACACCCCCGGCCACGTCGATTTCGGCTACGAAGTGTCGCGGTCGATGCAGGCGGTCGAAGGGTCGCTTCTGGTGGTGGACTCGACGCAAGGGGTCGAGGCTCAGACCTTGGCCAACGTCTATCAGGCCATTGATGCCGACCACGAGATCGTGCCGGTCCTGAACAAGATCGACCTGCCCGCCGCCGATTGCGCGCGCGTGGCCGAACAGATCGAGGATGTGATCGGGATCGACGCCTCGGACGCGGTGCAGATCAGCGCCAAGACCGGCATCGGCATTGCCGACGTGCTTGAGGCCATCGTCACCCGTCTGCCCGCGCCCAAGGGCGACCGCAATGCGCCGCTGAAGGCGATGCTGGTCGACAGCTATTACGACAGCTATCTGGGCGTTGTCGTCATTATCCGGGTCATCGACGGGGTGATCAAGAGGGGCGACAAGATCAAGATGATGCGCACCGGCGGCGCCTATCCGGTCGAGCGTCTGGGCGTGTTCCGCCCCAAGATGGAAGACATTCCCGAACTTGGCCCCGGCGAGATCGGCTTTCTGACCGCCAGCATCAAACAGGTGCGCGACACCCGCGTCGGCGACACCATCACTCATGAAAAACGGCCCTGCGCCCAGGCGCTGCCCGGTTTTAAACCATCGCAGCCGGTGGTGTTCTGCGGCCTGTTCCCGGTCGACAGCGCCGAGTTTGAAGACCTGCGCGATGCGATCGAGAAACTGGCGCTGAACGATGCCAGCTTTAGCTACGAGATGGAAACCTCGGCCGCGCTGGGCTTTGGCTTTCGCTGCGGCTTTCTCGGGCTGCTGCACCTTGAGGTGATCCGCGACCGGCTTGAGCGCGAATATGACATCGACCTGATCACCACGGCCCCGTCGGTGGTCTATCATCTGCATATGAAAGACGGCACCACGCGCGAGCTGCACAACCCCGCCGACATGCCCGACCTGACCTATGTCGATCATATCGAGGAACCGCGGATCAAGGCGACCATTCTGGTGCCCGATGAATATCTGGGCGACATCCTGAAACTGTGTCAGGACCGGCGCGGCATCCAGATGGATCTGACCTATGCGGGCAGCCGGGCGATGGTGGTCTATGACCTGCCGCTGAACGAGGTGGTGTTCGATTTCTATGACCGGCTGAAATCAGTCACCAAGGGCTATGCCAGCTTTGACTATCAGATGATCGGCTACCGCGAGGATAGCCTTGTGAAAATGCAGGTGCTGGTGAATGACGAGCCGGTGGATGCGCTGTCGATGATGGTGCACCGCGACCGCGCCGAGGCCCGTGGCCGCGCCATGTGCGAAAAGCTGAAGGAACTGATCCCCCGCCACATGTTCAAGATCCCGATTCAAGCGGCGATCGGCGGCAAGGTGATCGCCCGCGAAACCCTGTCGGCGATGCGCAAGGACGTGACGGCGAAATGCTATGGCGGCGACGCGACCCGGAAGAAAAAGCTGCTGGAAAAGCAGAAGGCCGGGAAAAAGAAGATGCGCCAGTTCGGCAAGGTCGAGATCCCGCAACAGGCGTTCATCAGCGCGCTGAAGATGGATGATTAACCCTTTGCCCGGCCGTCAGGCCGGGCAGCGCCCGACCCGCCCCATGGGCGGGCGCTGCCCGTTGTTCCTTGTTTCGGATCACCCTAA
>NZ_JBFHDW010000132.1:0-7141 GCF_041584535.1 Actibacterium sp.
GGATCCTGGAGCACCTGCTCGAAGCCGTTCCCTATCGCATTCACACCATCCTGACGGACAACGGCATCCAGTTCGCCGAGCAACCCCGCAACCGCAACACCGCATCATCCAGGCAGATGCGGTTCGACATGATCTGCCAGGCAAATGGGATCGAGCATCGGCTTACCAAGCCGAACCATCCCTGGACTAATGGTCAGGTCGAGCGGATGAACCGCACCATCAAGGAGGCCACCGTCAAACGGTACCACTACGACAGCCACGACCAGCTGAGCACGCACCTCGCGGACTTCATGGCAGCATACAACTTCGCACGCAGGCTCAAGACACTCAACGGGCTCACACCCTATGAATACATCTGCAAAATCTGGACATCAGAGCCCGAAAGATTCATCAGGGATCCAATCCACCAAATGCCGGGACTGAACACCTATATCCTGTGCACCGAATGGGGCATTGCGTCGCCGATGACGCGCTTCGTGCCGGTGATGGAGGCGCGGGGCGCGCGGATCGTGACGATCGCGGGCAGTCACCTGTCGATGCTGACCGAACCCGAGGAGACGCTGGAGGCGATCCTTGCAACGCCCTGACGCACGGGCGCGCAGGTGCCACGCAAAAGCGGCGCCCGACTTGCGAGGGGCGCCGCTGAGCGAACCCGCCGGGGCGGGATGCCGGTTTCCGGGGTTAGCTGCCGACAACTGCGCCGGCCGCGCTTCCCCCCATCAGCTTCTGTTGCCCATAGAGCAGGACAATGGCCGCGAGCGGCAGCAGCGCGAAGGCCGGGTGCAGGCCGGTCAGGAAGAAGCTGGCCACCCCGATTGCGATCAGGACCAGCCGCATCACCACCGACACCCGCCGCGCCAGATACCCGACGAGCCCAGCCGAGATCAGGAAGACCGAAGCCACGCCGCCGATGATGGCCGCGCCGATCTCGACCAGGGTTCCTTGCAGAAGGAAGGCAGGGTTCAGGACGAAGGCGAAGGGGATGATATAGGCCACCACCGCGAGCTTCAGGGCCTCGAGCGCCGTTTTCATCGGAGCGGAGCGCGCAATCGACGAGGCCACGAAGACCGACAGGCAGACCGGCGGCGTCAGGAAGGACAGCGTGCCGAAGTAGAAGATGAACATATGCGCGCCCATCTTGTTGATGCCGAGCTGTTCGAAGGCCGGGCCGATCAGGATCACGAGGATGATATAGGTCGCCGTCACCGGCACCCCCATCCCGAGGATGATGCAGCCGATGGCCGAGAAGATCAGGAGCAGCCAGATGCTGCCGCCCGAGGCCGCGATGAGGTTCTGCGACAGGCTCGACCCAAGGCCGGTCAGGCCGAGGCAGCCCACGACGATCCCGGCAATGGCGCACATGATCGCGATGAACACCGTGGCTTCGCCCGCTTCCACGAAGGTGCGGACATAGGCGCGCGCCGGGCGGCGCATGCTGGGCAGGACCAGCGACATCAGGATCGTGGCGAAGCTGGCCGCGAAGGCCGAGGCCGCCGGGTTCCAGTTCCAGCCAAAGAGCGTCCAGAGCAGGATCGCGAAGGGCACCGCCACCGGGATCATCCGGCGGCCCGCATCGCGCAGGTCCGGAAGCTCGGTCGCGTCGGCGCCTTCCATGCTGGCTTTCACCGCTTCGAGGTGAACCTGAAGGTAGACGCAGAAGTAGAACAGGAGCGCCGGAACCGCCGCCGCGATGGCCACGGTGGCATAGGGAACGGCCAGGAACTCGGCCATGAGAAAGCCAGTGGCGGCCATGACCGGGGGCAGGACGAGGCCGCCGGTGGAGGCGACTGCCTCGACCGCGCCGGCCCGTTCGGGCGAATATCCGACCTTGCGCATCATCGGGATGGTGAGCATCCCGGTGGTGGCCACGTTGGCCGAGGCGCTGCCCGAGAGCGAGCCAAAGAGCGCGCTGGACATGATCGCGACCTTGGCGGGTCCGCCCTTGCGGCGGCCCATCAGGGCGAAGGCGAAGTCAGAGATCGCATCGCCGCCACCGACCAGGAACAGTACCTGTCCGAAGACCACGAAACTGGTGACGATGGTGGCCGCGACATAGACCGGCGTGCCGAAGATCGCCCCGGTTCCGAGATAGTTATAGGTGACGAGCCGGTCCCAGCGGATCACGCGGGTTTCGAACATGCCCGACAGGTAGTGACCGAAATAGGCGTAGCCCAAAGCCAGAAGGCCGACGCTAACCATGGTCCAGCCGACATGGCGGCGTGCCACTTCGAGAAGCAGGACGATACCGATCACGCTGACGATCACCTTGTCGGTGGTGATGAGGCCAAGGCTGCGAACGATTTCGTCGTAATTCAGAAAGATGTAACCCCCGACGATCAGCGCCAGAACGGCCCCGATTATGTCATACCAGGGCGGCGTTTCGCGGACCTGGGACTTGGAGAAGGGTTTGACCAGGAACGAGATCGCGACGCAGATCGCGATGAACAGCGTCAGGTATTGTTCCTTGTATATGATGATGCCGAAGCGCGGCAGCAGCTGAAGCGAATAGATCAGTGCCGCGATGGGCAGGATGATAGCAAGGACCTCGTAGACGTAGCGATACGGGCGTTTCAGAACCCTGTTGTTTTCTTGCACGGGTGTCTGGCCTCCGGTTGGCGTGTGAGCTCTTACAGGGAGGATCGCCCCGGCCGCCTTCACCAGGCCGGAGCGATCCGTTGCTGTGTCGCGCCGGGACGTGGCCCGGCGCATCATGGGTTATTTCGCCGAAATCTCAGCCTGACGGGCTTCGAGCTCGTCGGTCCACACGCCCTTGGATTTGAAGAATTCAATGGCGGCCGGGTGGAACGGAACCACGACGGCGGTGTCGGCAAAGCGATCCGGCGTCCAGGTCGCGAGCGACGGGTGAATGGCCTTCAGCTCTTCGGAATGCTCCCACAGGGTCTCGAGGATCGCGGTGACCTTTTCGTCGGCCAGATCGCTGCGGCCGTAGAGCGTGGTCGCATAGCTGAGCGCGTGGATGTCGCTGTCGACACCGACGATGCCCGCGGGCACTTCGATCGGAACGAAGGCGCTGCCGATTTCCTGCGAACGGGCCATCGCTTCGGGCGAGGGGTCGATCGACAGGATGCGCGCGCCTTCGGCGGCGTTGAGCTGCTGAAGGATACCGCTGCCGATGGAGCCGACGGCGGCGTCGGCGCGGCCCTCGATCACGGCGGTCACGCCTTCGGGATAGCTGGAGGCGCTGACCACTTCGATGTCGTCATCGGTCAGGCCGGCATTGGCGAGCGCGGCTTCGGCGGTGATCGAGGACCCCGCGAAGGCGCCGTAGTTCGACACGACGCGCTTGCCTTTCAGATCGGCCATGCTCTGGATGTCCGAGCTGCCGCGCACCACGAGCGACAGGCGGATCGGCGAGCCGAGCATGATCGTGGAGATCGGATACCCTTCGCCGCCATTGGCCCCTTCATAGGGTCCGACGGCGCGGAAGGCGAAGTCGGCTTCGATCGGGCTCGAAAGGCCAAGATCGGCCTCGCTGGAGACGAACATCGGGAAGAAGACCGTCGGGGATTGCGGCAGCACGTCAACGCGGTCGCCGGTATATTGGCCAATGACCGAGGCGATGGCCTGGGACTGCGCGTAGAACAGGCTTCCTTCCGGGTTGCCGCCCATCACGAGGATATCGGCCTCGGCGGATTTGGGCGCGGCGCCCACAAGCATGGCAACGCCGAGCGCTGCGGCGGTCAGTTTCTGGAATATCATTGGGGCAACATCCTCCCTACCCACTGCGGTTCTTGTCCCGCTCTTTGGAGCGGGTCTGGCTATTGAGCCCGGTATTCGAACAAACATCGAATACCGCATCAACTTAGAGGCAGCCCGAGTTGGAGTCAATTCGGGCTGACGGTCCCGGTTGCAATCTTCAAACGAATGAGAGGCTGCCCCAGCGGCAGGTCAGAGCATCGCGCCCGCGATCAGCAGGGCGGTCATGACGATCACGTAATAGGTCAGGATGAATGGCCCGTTCCATCGCAGGCCCACGTCGCGGGGGGACTTGCCGATCATCCCCGTGGCGATGGCAAGAGTGGACGCGAAGGGGGACAGCAGCATCGAGCCGGACCAGCCGCACATCAAGGCCAGCATCAGCATCAGTTCCGGCATGTCGATCCCGGACGAGATGATAGCGCCGGAGCACAGCAGCGCGCCGATCATGGGTGAGAGGCCAAGCTGGCTTACCAGTGTCATCAGCAGGATGATGATGCAGGCGATGACGCCCGGCCCGATCGAGACATGTTCGATCTGCATGCGAAGCTTTTCGGCGGGCAGCATTTCCACCACGGTCAGTCCGAGGAAGGCGCTGGCGCCGATCAGGCAGATTTCACTGGTTGAATCGGGCAGTGCGCGGAACCCGTCGCGGGCAAGGGATTTAAGATTGCCCGAGAAGGGGCGCCCCTCGGTCAGCAGGACCCAGATCACCGCCATGGCGGGAATGACGATCAGGATCGCGGCCCGCATCGGAATGCCGACCACCGCCTCGGCCAGTGCCGACAGCCCGGTGATCGCAAGGAGCAACCCGAGCAGCGCGGCCATGGCGAGGCCCGCGCCCTTGTGGGGCGACGGGGTGAAGGTGCGGCGCGGACGGCGCTCCAGCCGGTCGAACACCCAGCCGAGGGCGAAGAAGACGACCATCAGGCCAAGGCCGTAGGGCAGGTAGGACACATATCCCAATGTCGGCATCAGCGGGATGAGCATGTTGATGGCCAGTCCGACCGGCGACCACAGGATCGTGGCGGCAAAGCCGCGCAGGACCGCATTGGTGATTCGCCGCCCCTGCACTTCGGCGATGTCGGGGCTGGGCGCGGCGCGGTCACGTTCGGCCAGCGCGATCCCGAGCAGAAGCTGCAGGCCGCCGAGATTGAGCAGGATGCCGAAGATATGACTGCCGCTGGCCAGCAGGGCGAACCGCCGCGACGGGGGCTGGTCCACCACGAAATGGGCGGCGGTACTGACGATGTTCGAGCGCATCGCGGCCACCCGCAGGATCGCCATGACGGCCAGCAGGGCGGGAAGGTAGAGCGCGCGGCTTGCTGCAAGGGCAAGGCTGCCCGGATCGCCCCCGGTCAGGACCAGCAGCGCCCCCGACAGCGCGGCCAGCAGGAGCAGGACCTTGGCGTTCGTGCGCACATGACGCCAGCGCATCAGGATGTGGCACACGATCAGCGTGATCGCGATTCCGGCGAACAGGTGATTGTTGCTGAACAGGTCCGCGAGGGTGAAAATCGTGCCGCCCAGCAATGCGGCCGATGCGATCGTGGACAGACGGCCGGGGCTGGCTGCATCTGGCATGATATGCTCTTACCTCATATCGGTGAACCGACCGCTACGCACCGCCCGGTTTGATCGACGGTGCGGCGGCTCTATCCTTTCCGGTATTGTCTAGACAGGGCGTTGTCAACTTAACTCGCTGGCGCCGAGGAAATGGCCTGTTTTAGAGCGTCAGATGCTCGCGGCGCCCTTCCAAGCGTCGAAGGCTTCGATTCGATGATAGCGTGTTGCGTTTGCGGAACGGCGGCTGGCGGGAACTGAGAAACGGTTTCGGACGGCAGTGTGGCAGGCTACAAACCGTTGCAACCCGTCCGGAGAGCGAAATCCTTGCATGCAACGCTCTCGTTTTCGAAACGGTAGATGGCTGTTTTCCGCCCTGTTGTTCAAGCCCTTGTGGGAACGATGTTCGAGACCGGATGCGACTTCACGTTTGGCCGCTCCGTAGGATCGCAGCTTGTCTGTGACGATCCGTTTGGGCAAGCCAAACCGCTTGATCAGCGCCTTCAAAAGACGCTTTGCGGCACGCTTGTCGCGTCTGGATTGCAGGATTTCCTCCAGAACAAGCCCGTTCTGATCGACCGCGCGCCAGAGCCAGAACTTCCGCCCCGATATCGTTACCACAACCTCATCGAGATGCCAGATATCGCCGGGACGGGCCTGGCGTCGACGCAAATTCCGGGCAATTTGAGGGGCAAATTTCGCCGCCCAACGCCGGATCGTCTCATAGGAAACGTCGACGCCACGGTTCAGGAGCATTTCCTCGACCTCGCGTAGGGAGAGGTTGAAACGCACATAAAGCCAAACCGCGTGCGTGATGATCTCTGGCGGAAAACGGTGGCGCTTGTAGCTGACAGTCGTACTCATGCGTAGCAACTACGAAAAATATCCAACGCTGCCAACGGACCCGTGTTAACGTGACAATTCCTTCTGGCGAAGAACCTTCAGACCACCACGATGATGCTGACCTGACGCGGGCAGCCTTGCCCGCCGGCATCGTTCAAAGGGACCGCGACAGCGCCTCGGCATAGATGCGCAGGGTGGGCAGCATGTGCTCGCGCATGTCCTTGACGGTGAGGCGCGGCCGCGCCGCGCTCACGCTCATCGAGGCGACCAGTTGGCCGTCCGGGTCGAAGACCGGAATGGCCATGCTGACCATGCCCAGTTCCAGCTCCTCGTCGGTGAAGGCCACCTTGTCACGGCCGGCGGCGCGGATGATCTCTTTCAGCTTGGCCTTGTCCGTAACCGTATGCTTGGTCATGGCCACCGGCTCCGCCGCGTCGAGATAGGCATCCAGCGCCTCGTCGTCATAGGCCGACAGCAGGATACGCCCCGTGGCCGCGGCATAGGCGGGCAGCCGGGTGCCCAGACGGATCGCGGTGGAGACCAGCCGCGCAGCCTCGGCCCGCGCAACGAAGGTTGACCGGCCATCCTCCAGGATCGACAGCGAGACGGATTCCCCCAGCTCCTCGCGCGCCGCGTCAAGCTGATGCTGGGCAAGCTGGGGCAGCGGAATCGCGCCGGTATAGGACCGACCCAGCCGCAACATGCGCGGGGTCGGCATGAAACGCGGGCCGTTCTTGGTCAGATAACCCAGATCGGTCAGGGTCAGCAGGCAGCGCCGCGCGCTGGCCCGCGAAATGCCGGTCTCATCGGCGGCGGAGGAAACGGTGACAGCCGGGTGCTCTTCCCCGAACAGCTCGATGATGGCCAGGCCCTTGGCCAGCCCCGCCATCCCTTCGGGCGCGCGCGATTTCGTCGCCGTGCCCCCGTCTTTTTCCGTCGTCCCCGTCATCCGAGCTCCACCCTTTTCTGGCATGTCCGGTCCCCGGCGCCGGTCGCGCCGGCGACGTGCCGGGCATCA
>NZ_JBFHDW010000133.1:0-7140 GCF_041584535.1 Actibacterium sp.
GCCTCACTCCCATCTCGTTTCGCGGATGGGGAATGGGAAGAGGAGATCACGGAACAGTGTCACTGGGCTGGCAAAATTGAGGCGGAAATAAGGCGGACATTTGGGCGCAGTCGGGCTGGCGTTTGTCACATAATTCTAATATTCATGAATTATGGAATTAAATAACGCGACATCGATTCTCTCGACGCTTGGGCATGACGGGCGGTTGTCGGTCTATCGGCTGTTGGTGCGGCGGGGGCCGGTTGGCGCGCGGCCGGGTGAAATGGCCGCTGCGCTGGGGCTGAAACCCAACACGCTGTCGGTCTATCTGGCGGCGCTTGAGGCGGCGGGATTGATCCATGCGCGGCGCGACGGGCGCGCCATCCATTACAGCGCCGATATGGCGCGGATGGGGGCGCTGGTCGATTTTCTAGTGGCTGACTGCTGTCGCGGGAGGCCGGATTTGTGCCTTGCCCCGCAGGACGGGGCTGCTTTGAAAGGACGCGCCATGCGTGAGACGCCCTTTAACGTGCTGTTCATCTGTAGCGGCAACTCGGCCCGCTCGATCTTCGCCGAGGCGCTGTTGCGCGATCTGGGCGGCGATCGCTTCAACGCCTATTCCGCTGGCACGGCGGCGTTTTCAACGCTGAACCCGTTCGCGGTCGAGCTGCTGACGCGCAACGGCCATGACATCGCGCCGCTGCGCGCCAAGTCGATAGCCGAGTTCCAGACCCCCGAGGCGCCCCGGATGGATTTCGTCTTTACCGTCTGCGATGCCGCTGCGAACGAGGATTGCCCGCCATGGCCCGGTCAGCCGGTTACCGCGCATTGGGGCCTGCCCGATCCGGTGAAGCAACAGGGCACCGAGGCCGAGAAATCGCTGGCCTTTGCCCAGACCTACGCCCGGATGCGCCAGCGCATTCAGGCCTTTGCCGCCTTGCCGCTGGACCAGTTGGACAAGCTGAGCCTGCAACGACACCTGGATGATATCGGTCGCCCGATCACCGATGATCCGGCCTGAGACCGCCCGAAAAGGAATAACACAATGGTAAATATCGCAATCAACGGCATGGGCCGGATGGGGAAACTGGTGCTGCGGGCGCTGTTCGACGCTGGCGTGCCGGGGCAGGTGGTGCTGATCAACGATCTGGCGGGCTCGCCCGAGCAGCACGCGCTGTTGATGGAGTTCGACACCGTCCATGGCCGCTGGCCCGCCGATATCAGCCACGGCGCTGACAGCCTGACCATAAACGGCCAGACCATGCGCGTGACCAATGCCGCCCGGATCGAAGACCTGCCGCTGGCCGAACTGGGTGTCGATCTGGTGATCGAAACCACCGGCGTGTTCAAGACCGGCGCCAAGATCGCCCCTTATTATGAGGCCGGGGTGAAGAAGGTGGTTGTTGGCGCCCCGGTCAAGGATGGCGGCGCGCTGAACATCGTCTATGGCGTCAACCACCACCTTTATGACCCTGCGGTGCATCATCTTGTCACCGCTGCGTCCTGCACCACCAACTGCATCGCGCCGGTGGTCAAGGTTATACATGAAGAAATCGGCATAAAGCATGGGTCTATCACGACAATTCATGATGTGACAAACACGCAGACCATCGTCGATAAGCCCGCCAAGGACATGCGCCGGGCGCGCTCGGCGTTGAATTCTCTGATCCCGACCACCACCGGCTCGGCCACGGCGATCACGCTGATCTATCCCGAGCTCAAAGGCCGCCTGAATGGCCACGCCGTGCGGGTGCCGCTGCTGAATGCCTCGCTGACCGATCTGGTGTTCGAGCTTGAGCGCGAAGTCACCGTGGATCAGGTCAACGCCCTGTTCAAAGCCTATGCCGATGGCCCGCTGGCCGGGATTCTGGGCTATGAGGAACGGCCGCTGGTGTCTTGCGATTATACCAACGACCCGCGCAGCACGATCATCGACGCGCTTTCGACGATGGTGGTGAACGGCACGCATCTGAAGCTTTACGCGTGGTATGACAATGAATGGGGCTATGCCTGCCGTCTGGTCGATGTCACCCGCATGGTGGCTGACAGCCTGTGAGAAACGACGCGAAACCGCGCGGCTTGGCCGCTTACGCTGCGGTCACGGCGGCCTATTGGGCGTTCATGCTGACCGACGGCGCGCTTCGGATGCTGGTGCTGCTGCATTTTCACGAGTTGGGCTTTTCGCCGATCCAACTGGCATGGCTGTTCCTGCTCTATGAGGTGATGGGCATGGTCACCAACCTGTCAGCGGGCTGGCTGGCGGCGCGGTTCGGGTTGACCTCGACGCTTTATGCCGGGCTGGCGTTGCAGATCGCGGCGCTGGTGGCGCTGGCGCAGCTTGATCCGGGCTGGGGGCTGATTGGGTCAGTCATCTATGTGATGGCGGTGCAGGGCGTGTCCGGCGTGGCCAAGGATCTGGCGAAAATGTCGTCAAAATCGGCGGTCAAGCTGTTGGCCCCGTCGGGCGATGGCGCGTTGTTTCGCTGGGTGGCGGTGCTGACCGGGTCGAAAAACGCGGTCAAGGGGCTGGGGTTCCTGTTGGGCACGGTGCTTTTAGGGGCGCTGGGGTTCACCGCCTCGGTCTGGGCGATGGCGGCGGCGCTGGCAGTGATCCTGGCGGCAGTGGCACTGTTCATGCCAGCGGGCCTGCCGCGTGGCAAGAAGGGCGCCAAGTTCACCGAGGTGTTCTCAAAGAACCGCGACATCAACCGGCTGTCGGCGGCACGGCTGTTCCTGTTCGGCGCCCGCGATGTATGGTTCGTGGTCGGCATCCCGATCTATTTCTACGCCGTGCTGTCGGACGGGTCCGAGGCCGGCAACCGCGCCGCGTTCTTCCAGATCGGCAGCTTCATGGCGCTGTGGATCATCGGCTATGGCGCGGTTCAGGCCTGGGCGCCGCGGTTGCTGCGCGCCTCTGACAAACCGCTCAGCGATATTGCCCGGCTGGCCACGCGCTGGGTGGCGGGGCTGACGCTGATCCCGCTGGCGCTGGCGGCGCTGGCGCTGGCCGGGCCGCAACCGTGGCTGACGGCGGCGGTCATCGCCGGGCTGATGCTGTTCGGCTTTGTCTTTGCGGTGAATTCGTCGCTGCACTCCTATCTGATCCTCGCCCTGTCGCAGGCCGAGCGCGTCACGATGGATGTCGGGTTTTACTATATGTCCAACGCCGCCGGGCGGCTGACCGGCACCTTGCTGTCGGGGCTAAGCTATCAGATCGGCGGCCTGCCGCTGTGCCTGTTCACCGCGGCGCTGATGGCGGGTCTCAGCTATATCTGCATCCGCAGGCTGACGCCGGGCGCGGGTTAGGCGCTGACCAGCAGACCGACGACAAAGGCCACTGCCGCACAGATACTGCCGACCGAGATGGTTTCCAGAACCGAGCGGCTGATCGGCTCGCCCGTGGCCACGCCGCGCAGCAGCCCCAGCATGAATAGCGCGGTCAATGTCGCGAAACAGGACAGGGCCAGGCTGAACGGTCCGGCCTCGGCCAACAGATAGGGCAGCAGCGGCAACACGCCAAAACCGACGAAGGAGGCGAAGGTCACCAGCCCGCTTAGCGCCGGATGGTCCTGTTTCCGCGTGGATTTGCCGTTGTTGCCGATCAGCAGTTCCGCGGTGGCTTGTGGGCTGGTCATGATCTCGCGCGCGGCACGGGCGGCGGCATCGGGCGCCATGCCGCGCAGTTCAAGCTGCACGATGATCTCGCTCAGGGCGCTGTCGGGGTCGGACTGGATATGCGACAGAACCCAGCGCTGGCGTTGTGCGAACATCTGGTCTTGCGAACGTGACGACAGGAAATCGCCCAGCCCCATCGACACCGCGTCGGAAAACAGATTGGCCAACCCGAACAGAATGACCGCCACGCCGCCAACCTGCGCCACGCCATCGGCCTGCGCCCCGGCGAACCCGGCGACAATGGCAAAGGTGGTGACAATGCCGTCATTGCCGCCATAGACGATCTGTTTCAGGTGATCCTGTATCCGGCCCAGCGGCGATTTGGCCATCTGTCTGCCCCTGTTGTTTCGCCCAGCATAGCCGCCCCTGCGGATGGGTAAAAGGCCCGAGCGGACCCGACGCTGCGGCGGTTTCAGGTGCGGTTTCGGTATTGTGGCAAGTTGCGCCAACGCCCGGTTCAGATAAGATAAGCTTATGAACATCACGCTGAAACAACTCCGCTATTTCATCGCTTTGGCCGAGGTCGGGAATTTCGGCCGCGCCGCCGAGGCGATGCATGTGACCCAGCCGGCGCTGTCGGTGCAGATCAAGGAACTGGAAGGTCAGGTCGGCAGCCAATTGGTCGAGCGCCAGCCGCGCGGTCTGGTGCTGACCCCGGCCGGGCATGACCTGTTGCGCCACGCCCGACAGGTGATGGCCGAGATGCAGCAACTTGAACAATCCGCCCGCTGGCAGCGCGGTCTGGGCGGCAAGCTGACGCTGGGGGTGATCCCGACCGTCGCGCCTTATCTTCTGCCCGAGGCGCTGCCGCTGCTCAGGATGTCGAACGTGACGCTGGAACTGGGCGTGCGCGAGGCCCAGACCGATATTCTGCTGGCGGCCTTGTCGCAGGGGCGGCTGGATGCGGCGATCGTCGCCCTGCCCACTGGCGAAGATGGCCTGTTCGAGGCGCCGCTGTTTCAGGATCGCTTTCTGCTGGCTGGCACCGACCGGATGCTGACGGCGGTGGGCGACCGTCTGCAACCGGCGGGTCTGAACCCGGACCGTCTGCTGCTGCTGGACGAGGGCCATTGCCTTGCCGATCAGGCGCTTGAGGTCTGCGCCCTGAAACGCGAGCAGACCCGGGTCGATCTGGGGGCCTCGTCTTTGGCGACGCTGTGCGGGCTGGTGGCGCAGGGGTTCGGCATGACCTTCCTGCCGGAACTGGCGCTGGCCTCGGAACAGGCGGCCTCGCCCGATCTGTGCTTGCGCCGCTTTCAGGGCGCCGAGCCGCACCGGACCATCGGTCTTGTGCGCCGCAGATTGTCTCAGGATGATGGCTGGTTCGCCGATCTGGCCGCGCTGCTGCGCGAGGCGGGGCAGGGCCTGATCGAAAAAGCGCGCCGGGCGTTGCCGCCCGACGCGTGATCTGTCGTCAAAGGCTTAGGCGACTTCGGCCACGCTGTGTTCTTTCAGCCAGGCCAGAACGGTCTCGGGCGAGGACACGCCATAGGGGTCGTTATCGGCATTGTCACGCAGGCCCGGCTCTTCGAACCATGCTTCGATCACGCCGTCATTGACCACGGCGGCATAGCGCCACGAGCGCACACCAAAGCCTTCGGGGTCTTTCTGAACCAGCATGCCCATGCGGCGGGTGAAGATGCCCGAGCCATCAGGGATGACCTTGACGTTTTTCAGGTCCTGCGCTTCGGCCCATTTGTTCATCACATAGCTGTCGTTCACCGACATGCAGTAGATCGCGTCGATCCCTTCGGCTTTGAAATTGCCAAAGCCGTTTTCATAACCGGGCAGCTGGTAGGTCGAGCAGGTCGGGGTAAACGCACCGGGCAGCGAGAACAGCACGACGCGCTTGCCTTTGAAATAATCATCGGTGGTTTTGTCTTCCCATTTGAACGGGTTCGGACCTTCGATGCTGTCGTCGCGGACGCGGGTGCGGAAGGTAACGTCGGGGACGCGGATACCGGCTTTCATGTCGTGTTCCTCTTTGGTTAGCAGGCAGCGGCGAGTCGGCCGGCGCCTTTGGTAAGATGGTTCCGCCCTTTGGTTAGAATGATTCTAAATCATGCTCAACCGGGAATAGGTAGACTGCGACAATTCAAGGCAGCCATGCGAAATCGGACGTTACATTTCCGCACAAAACGCAGTATTCAGGAGACAACTGTGAGGAAACCCTATGCGCGACCTGAAACTTCCCGATCAGCGGCACCCGGAAAAGGCACACCGCCCTGATAATGAGCAACCCAAGAAACCGGCCTGGATTCGGGTCAAGGCCCCGGGTGGCAAAGGCTATGCCGACACCCACAAGATCATGCGCGATCACGGCCTGACCACCGTCTGCGAAGAGGCCGGTTGCCCCAACGTCGGCGAATGCTGGAGCCAGGGCCACGCCACCATGATGATCATGGGCGAGATCTGCACCCGCGGCTGCACCTTCTGCAACGTCGCCACCGGCCGCCCCGATGCGCTGGACGTGTTCGAACCGGGCCGCGTTGCCGATGCGGTGAAAAAGCTGGGCCTCAAGCATGTGGTCATCACCAGCGTCGACCGCGACGATGTCGATGACGGTGGGGCCGAGCATTTCGCCCAGACCATCCGCGCCGTGCGCCGCCAGTCGCCCGACACCACGATCGAAATCCTCACCCCCGATTTCCTGAAATGCGGCCCCGAAGCGGTCGAGGTCGTCGTGGCCGCCAGACCGGACGTGTTCAACCACAACCTTGAAACCGTCCCCGGCCTCTATCCCGAAGTCCGCCCCGGCGCCCGCTATTTCCACAGCCTGCGCCTGTTGCAGCGGGTCAAGGAACTGGACCCGTCGATGTTCACCAAATCCGGCATCATGGTCGGCCTCGGCGAAGACCGTCAGGCGGTGACACAGGTCATGGACGACATGCGCGCCGCCAATATCGATTTCCTGACCATCGGCCAGTATCTGCAACCGACCCCGAAACACCACCGGGTCGACAGGTTCGTGACGCCGGACGAATTCAAGGCTTATGAAAAAGCCGCATATGGCAAGGGCTTCCTGATGGTCTCGGCCACGCCGCTTACGCGCTCTAGCTATCACGCCGGCGACGATTTCGCCCGCCTGCGCGACGCCCGGATGAAGAAACTCGGCCTGTCCTGAAATCAATAGCGCGCCTGACGGCGCAAGACATGCCTCGCGGCCCTTCGGGGCCGCTCAGGCTGCCTCCGGCGGGGATATTTTCACGAAGAAGAAATCCCGGCTTCTTTTTCGCATAAATATCCCGGGGTCCGGGGCAGCGCCCCGGCGCGCGGCTGGCGGATCACTTGCCGGGCAGGGCCTTCAGATAGGCTGCGATCGCGGCGCGGTCATCAGCTGTCAGGTGGCCAGCGTTTTCGACCACCGAGGCCATGTGACCACCGGCGCTGTCAAATTCGGGCGTAAAGCCGGTTTCCAGATAATAGGCGATGTCCTGCGCGCTCCAATCCAGCGTGGCGGGGGTGAGGCCGGGCACTTTGCCTTTA
>NZ_JBFHDW010000134.1:0-7136 GCF_041584535.1 Actibacterium sp.
CGGCGGGCACCTCGTTGGCGATCAGTTTCAACCGCTCGTCGCTGAGTTTCAGCGCCTCGGTGCGTTCGGCCACGCGGCGCTCAAGCTCGTCCTGAATCGAGTGCTGCAGGCTGACATCCGTATAGACGGTCATGAACCCGCCCCGGCGCAGAGGCGTGCCCGCGACTTGCAGGATTCGCCCATCGGCATTGGTGCGTTCGAATTTGTGCTTTTCGAATTTCAGCGCGTTGTTGACCCGTTCAGCCACCTGTTGTTCGACATCGCCGGCACCATATTCGCCGCGCAACGCATTGTGACGGATAAACGAGGCGAAATCCGCGCCTTCGAAGGCCAATATTTCAGGAAAGTTCAACATTTCCAGAAACCGGTTGTTCCATGCAACCAGCTTCAGGTCGGCGTCGAAAATCGTGACGCCCTGATCAATGTGATCCAGCCCTTCAAGCATAAGGTCCGCGCTTTCATCGCGCGAAAAGGCCGTTGTCTTCATAGCCATGATCCTGCGGTCTGCGTTCTGAGGCCAGAGAATGGGGCAAGTTTACAGTCCGCCCAAGGATAATTCGAGGCTTGTTACAATTGAGTGCAAACCGGGCGAAATTGAACAACAATCCTATGGCACAGCTTCCACCGCACACAGCTTGGAGGAGACTGGATGCAACATCCGAATGGCATTTATGAGCAAGGGTTGGACATGACGGAGGCCAACTATGTGGCACTGTCGCCCCTTAGCTTTATCGAGCGCACTGCCGCCGTTTATCCCGATTATCCCGCCGTTGTTCACGGCGATATCCGTCGTAACTGGGCCGAAACCTATACCCGCACCCGTCAGCTGGCCAGCGCCCTGAGCAAGCGCGGTATCGGCAAGGGCGACACCGTTTCCGTCATCGCCGCCAACATCCCCGAAATGTTCGAATCGCATTTCGGCGTGCCGATGTCGGGCGCGGTTCTGAACACGATCAACACCCGTCTGGATGCCGAGGCCATTGCCTTTATCCTGAACCACGCCGAAGCCAAGGTCGTGATGGTCGATCCGGAGTTTTCCGAAGTCGTGGACCGGGCGCTGAAAATGTCCGGCAACACCGACCGTCTGGTGGTCGACATCGAAGACGCCAGCTTTGACGGTGGCCGTCTGGTCGGGTCGATGACCTATGACGCGCTTCTGGCCGAAGGCGATCCGGAATTCGACTGGGCGCTGCCCGACAGCGAATGGGACGCGATCAGCCTGAACTATACCTCGGGCACGACGGGCGATCCCAAGGGTGTGGTCTATCACCACCGCGGGGCCAACCTGAACGCAGTGTCGAATATCGTGACTTGGGGCATGCCGCAGCATTCGCGCTATCTGTGGACTCTGCCGATGTTCCACTGCAACGGCTGGTGCTTCCCGTGGACCATCGCCGCCAATGCCGGCGTTTGCGTCTGCCTGCGCGCCGTCCGCGCCGAGCCGATCTATGAACTGATCCGCGACGAAAAGGTCACCCATTTCTGCGGTGCTCCGATCGTTCTGAACATGCTGGCCAACGCCCCGGACGAGCTGAAGGATTTCAGCCATCAGGTCAAAGTCATGACCGCTGGTGCGTCGCCGCCGGCCGCTGTCATTGAAAAAATGGAAGCCATGGGCGTCGAAGTCACCCATGTCTACGGTCTGACCGAAACCTATGGCCCCTCGGTGGTCTGTGCGTGGAAAGATCAGTGGAATTCCAGCACCGCCGAGCAAAAAGCCAAGCTCAAGTCCCGTCAGGGCGTCAAGAACCTTGCGCTGTCCGGGCTGATGGTTGCCGATCCCGAAACTCTTGAACCGGTGCCGCATGACGGCAAGACCCTGGGCGAGATTTTCATGCGCGGTAACAACGTTATGCGCGGCTATCTGAAAAATCCGTCGGCGACCGACAAGTCGTTCATCGGCGGCTGGTTTGCCTCGGGCGATCTTGGGGTCATGCACCCCGACGGCTATGTCGAGCTGAAGGATCGTTCCAAGGACATCATCATTTCGGGGGGCGAGAATATCTCGTCTGTCGAAGTCGAGGACGTGCTGTACAAGCACCCCGCTATCATGGAAGCCGCGGTCGTAGCCAAGCCTGACGAGAAATGGGGCGAAACGCCTTGTGCCTTTGTCGAGCTGAAGCCCAACGCGGATCTGAGCGAAGCCGAACTCATCGAGTTCTGCCGCCAGAACATGGCGCGGTTCAAGGTGCCGAAGAACGTCGTCTTTGGGCCCTTGCCGAAAACCTCGACCGGCAAGATCCAGAAGTTCCTCCTTCGGGATCAGGCGCGCGAGCTCTGACCCCTTATTCGGGATCTCCCTGAAACTGGAGGGGGCCGCCTTGGCGCAGCCCCAGTGACCCCCTCCAATTTTTTTGGAAAGCGAAAAACATGACCGACCGCGCAGATTACATCCTGCAGACCACCGGCCTGACGAAGGAATTCAAAGGGTTTACCGCAGTTGACGATGTGAACTTGAATGTTCGTCGTCACGAAATTCACGCCCTGATTGGCCCGAACGGCGCAGGCAAGACCACGGTCTTCAACCTGTTGACCAAGTTCCTGATCCCGACACGGGGCAAGATCGTCTATAACGGCGAGGAAATCACCAATGCGAAGCCAGCCCAGATCGCCCGCAAAGGCGTGATCCGGTCGTTCCAGATTTCCGCCGTGTTCCCGCATATGACCGCCCGCGAAAATGTCCGCGTCGCGCTGCAGCGCGGGCTGGGCACCTCGTTCCATTTCTGGCGCAACGTCAAGACGCTGAACCGGTTGAACGAACGGGCGGACGAGCTGCTTGAGATGGTCGGTCTGGAACGCTTTGCCGACGCCCTTGTCGCTGACATGGCCTATGGCCGCAAACGCGCTCTGGAAATCGCCACCACGCTGGCGCTTGAGCCGGAACTGATGCTGCTGGACGAGCCGACCCAGGGCATGGGCCGCGAGGACGTGGATCGCATCACCAAGCTGATCCGCAAGGTCTCGGCCAATCGCACCATCCTGATGGTGGAACACAATCTCGGTGTGGTGTCGGCCCTTTGCGACACGATCACCGTGCTACAGCGCGGCGCCATTCTGACCGAAGGCAACTATGAAACCGTGTCGGCCGACCCGCGTGTGAAAGAAGCATATATGGGGAAAGCGGCATGAACACGGCGATCGAAAACGACGAAATCGGCGGCCATCATCTGGGCGAAAAGATCGAAGAACTGCGGATTTCGGATCTGCACGCCTTTTATGGCGAAGGTCACGCGCTGCACGGCATCGACATGACCGTCTATCAGGGCGAACTGGTGACGCTGCTGGGCCGCAACGGCTCGGGGCGGACGACGACGCTGCGCTCGATCGTTGGCCTGATTGGCAAACGTACCGGCTCGATCGTGCTGAAGGGCAAGGAAGTCATCGATGCCTCCCCGCATGTGATTGCGCATCTGGGTGTGGGCTATTGCCCCGAGGAACGCGGCATCTTCGCCAGCCTTAACGTCGAAGAAAACCTGATGCTTCCGCCGACCGTCGCCCCGGGCGGCATGTCGCTGGAAGAAATCTATGACATGTTCCCGAACCTTGCCGAGCGCCGCAAAAGCCAAGGCACGCGGCTTTCGGGCGGGGAACAGCAGATGCTGGCCATGGCCCGCATCCTGCGCACCGGCGCGAACGTGCTGTTGCTGGACGAAATCACCGAAGGCCTTGCGCCGGTGATCAACGACAAGCTGGGCGAAGTTCTGACCCAGCTTAAAAAGCGCGGCTATACCATTTTGCTTGTCGAACAGAACTTCCGCTTCGCGGCGCCTCTGGCCGACCGGCATTTCATCATGGATCACGGTCATATCGTCGAAACTGTTCACAGCTACGAGCTGGAAGAGAAACAGTCGGTGTTTGATCAGTACCTGAGCGTTTAACGCAGTCTCAACTGGAGGAGAATTGAATGAAAACCCTTAAGAAACTTGCGCTTGGCGTATCCGCTGCGGCCATGGTCGCCAGCGCCGCCCAAGCCGAGATCAGCGACGGCAAGGTCAAGATCGGCGTTCTGACCGACCTGTCCGGCGTCTATTCGGACGTCGCAGGCGAAGGCGCTGTCGTGGCCGCGCAGATGGCTGTCGACGAATTTGGCGGCACCGTTGCCGGTGCTCCGATCGAGATCGTCAGTGCCGACCACCAGAACAAAGCCGACATCGCCGCCAACAAGGCGCGTGAATGGGGCGACACCGATGGCGTTGACGCCTTCGCAGAGCTGGTGACCACCTCGGTTGCGCTGGCTGTGTTCGAAGTTGCCAAACAGCAGAACAAGATCGCTCTGGTTTCGGGCGCCGCTTCGTCGCCGCTGACCAACGACGCTTGTATCCCGACCGGCCTGCACTGGACCTATAACACCCGCGCTCTGGCTGTGGGCACCGGTTCGGCCATCGTGAAAGAGGGCGGCGACACCTGGTATTTCCTGACTGCTGACTACGCTTTCGGCGAAGCTCTGCAGCGTGACGTGACCGCCGTTGTCGAAGCCAATGGTGGTAAGGTTCTGGGCGCTGCCAAGCACCCGTTCCCGGCCTCGGACTTCTCGTCCTTCGTTCTGCAGGCTCAGGCCTCGGGCGCCAAGATCATCGGTCTGGCCAACGCCGGCGCCGATACTGTGAACGCAGTTAAAGCCGCCAAAGAATTCGGCATCGTTGCCGCCGGTCAAAAGATCGCCGGTCTGCTGCTGTTCCTTCCGAACGTGAAATCGATCGGTCAGGAAGTTGCTCAGGGTCTGCAAATGACCGTGTCCTTCTACTGGGACCTGAACGACGAGACCCGCGCTTGGTCGCAGAAGTTCTTTGAGAAAACCGGCAAGATGCCTACGGGCGTTCAGGCTGGCACCTATTCGTCGGTGCTGCACTATCTGAAAGCCATCGAAGCCACCGGCACGGATGACACCGATACCGTTCTTGCGAAAATGCGCGAAATGCCGGTCGAAGACGCATTCGCCCACGGCGGCGTTCTGCGCACCGACGGCCGCATGGTGCACGACATGTATCTGGCAGAGGTCAAATCTCCGGCTGAATCGACCGGCGAGTGGGACATCTTGAAGATCCTCCGCACCATCCCCGGCGAAGAAGCTTACGGCCCGCTGTCCGAAAGCACCTGCGCCACCAAGTAAGGCAAACACTCTCACCCGCCGGGCGGTGTCCCGTCCGGCGGGCATGAAGATGACCAGATTCAGGACCACCAATCATGCTGACCGACCTTTTGGGATTTCCTCCTCAGGTGCTTTTTGGCCAACTGCTGCTTGGCCTTATCAACGGCGCCTTTTACGCGGTTCTTTCGCTTGGCCTAGCGGTCATCTTCGGGCTGCTTAATATCGTTAACTTTGCCCACGGGGCGCTTTATATGCTGGGCGCGTTCGCTGCCTGGGCGATGGCGACCTACTTGGGCATTGGCTATTGGGGCGCGCTGATACTTGCGCCGCTCGTTGTCGGAGCCTTCGGCGTTTTGCTGGAACGGGTTCTGCTGCGGCGTCTTGCCGGCGTCGACCACCTGTATGGCCTGCTGCTGACCTTTGGTCTGGCGCTGGTGATCGAAGGTGTGTTTATCAAACTGTTCGGCGCCTCGGGCCAACCTTATCCCGCGCCCTCGCAACTGTCGGGCGGCGTTAACCTGGGCTTCATGTTCCTGCCCTGGTATCGCGGTTGGGTGGTCGTGGCCTCGCTGGCCGTCTGTCTCGGCACCTGGTTCCTGTTCGAGCGCACCAAGATCGGTGCCTACCTGCGCGCCGGCACTGAAAACCCGAAACTGCTGCAGGCCTTTGGCGTGAACGTGCCGTTGCTGACCACGCTGGCCTACGGTTACGGCGTTGCATTGGCTGCTTTCGCCGGTGTGCTGGCCGCCCCCATCAACCAGGTAAGCCCGCTGATGGGTTCGAACCTGATCATCATCGTTTTCGCGGTCGTCGTGATCGGTGGCATGGGCTCGATCATGGGCGCTGTCGTGACCGGTCTGGCCATGGGTGTGATCGAAGGCCTGACCCGAGTGTTCTGGCCCGAAGCATCCGCCACCGTGATCTTTGTCGTCATGGCAATCGTGCTTGTGCTGCGCCCGGCCGGGCTGTTCGGCAAAGCTTCATAAGGATGCCCGCTATGAATACCAAAATCGGATATATCATCGCCATTGCCCTGCTGCTGGTAGCGCCCATGGTGATCTACCCCGTCTTCCTGATGAAGCTGCTGTGCTTTGCTCTGTTTGCCTGCGCCTTCAACCTGATCCTGGGCTATGGCGGCCTGCTCAGCTTTGGCCACGCCGCATTCTTCGGCGGCGCGGCTTATATCACTGGCCACGCGCTTAAGGTCTGGGGCCTGCCGACCGAACTGGGCATCCTTGTCGGGGCTGGCTCGGCCTGTATCCTCGGCTTTGCCGTCGGTCTGCTGGCGATCCGCCGTCAGGGCATCTATTTCGCCATGATCACGCTGGCTCTGGCCCAGATGGTTTACTTCCTGTTTATCAGCGCCGACTTCTCGGGCGGTGAAAACGGCCTTCAGGGCGTGCCGCGCGGCACCGCGCTGGGCTTCATCGATCTGCAGAACGACATGTCGATGTATTACTTCGTTCTGGCGATCTTCGGCCTTGGCTACTACATCATCGCCCGCACCGTGTATTCGCCCTTTGGTCAGGTGCTCAGCGCCATTCGTGACAACGAAGACCGGGCGACCTCGCTGGGGTATGACGTTGACCGCTACAAGCTGCTGGCCTTTGTCCTGTCGGCAACTCTGGCCGGGCTGGCCGGGTCGACCAAGACCGTGGTGTTCCAGCTGGCATCGCTTACCGATGCGCATTGGCACATGTCGGGCGAGGTTGTTCTGATGACCCTGCTGGGCGGTCTGGGCACGATTGCCGGTCCCGCCGTTGGTGCCGGGATCATTATTGCCCTGCAAAACTATCTTGCTTCGGGTCCGCTGGGCGCTTGGGTGCCGGTGGTGCTTGGGGTGATCTTCGTGATCTGTGTGCTGGCGTTCCGCCGCGGTGTTGTCGGCGAGCTGAAAGCGCTGATGCGCCGCTCGTTCTGATCGCCAAACGCTGAGACTGACTAAAGGAGACGACGCTTATGAAGGTATTGGTGCCTGTGAAGCGCGTGATTGACTATAACGTTAAGGTTCGTGTGAAGGCGGACGGTAGCGGAGTTGATCTTGCGA
>NZ_JBFHDW010000135.1:0-7090 GCF_041584535.1 Actibacterium sp.
GCGCCCGCGATGGGTTTGCGCGACGGCCAGTTTGCCCAGATACAGCACATCGTCGCGCGGGGTCAGGAACACGCAGGCCACTGGTGCGTTGTTTTCCTCGATCACCCAGATTTCCGCGCTTTCGGATTGCGCGGCAATGTCCTGCGCGGTCAGCCGATGCAGCGCCGACGGCGGGTCGATCCGCCCCTCCATATAGGCAAAGCTGGCGCGGATCAGCCGCAGGACCGCGTTCCAGTCATAAGGGGGCAGGGCACGGCGAATCTGAGGCATGGTCAAAACACCCATCCGGCTATGATCGGGGCAAGAATGGCGGTCAGGATTGCGTTCAGCCCCATGCCGATCCCGGCAAAGGCGCCTGCGGTCTCGTTCACCTGAAAGGCGCGGGCGGAGCCGATGCCATGCGCGGCGACGCCAACCGCAAACCCGCGCGCCCGCCAGTCACGCACCCTGAGCAGGTTCAACAGCGGCGTCACGGTGATCGCGCCGATGATCCCGGTCAGGATCACCAGAACCGCCGTCAGGGTGGGCGAGCCGCCGATGCTTTCGGAAATCCCCAGCGCCACCGGCGCGGTCGCGGATTTCGGGGTCAGCGAAATCAGGGTCTCGCCGCGCAATCCCAATGCCCAGCCGATCGCGATGGCCGATCCCATCGCCGTCAGCGATCCGACAAACAGCGCCGCCAGCAACGGCAGCGCGCTTTTGCGCAGGCGGCCCAGATTGGCGAACAGCGGCACAGACAGCGCCACGGTTGCCGGGCCCAGCATGAAATGCACGAATTTCGCGCCTTCGAAATAGGTGGCATAGGCGGTGTGGGTGCTGCGCAGCAGGATCGCCAGCAGGATCATCGCGATCAGAACCGGGTTGGCAAAGGGGCGGCGTCCGCTGGCGCGGAAAATCGCGTCTCCGATCAGATAGGCGATCAGGGTTGCGGACAGCCAGATCAGCGGGCCGCTTTCGAGATAGCTCCAGATTTCGGCGAAATCAGGCATCTTCGGCCCCCGTCAGTTTCAACAGCGCCGAAAACACCAGCGCACCAGCGGCAATCGCCAGCACGGTCGAGATCAGCAATGTCGCAAACAGCGCCACGCCATGTTCGCTGAGCAGGCTCAGGTGTCCGACAATCCCGACGCCTGCGGGCACGAACAGCAGCGACAGATGCGACAAAAGCCCCTGCGCGGTCGGGCGCACTGTGTCGGCAACCCGGGCCGACAGCGCCATGGCCGCCAGCAAAAGCGCCATGCCGATGACCGGTCCGGGCACCGGAAGGCCAAAGGAACGGGCGATGATCTCGCCCGTCAATTGAAACACCAAGAGGATCGTAAGGCCGTGGATCATTCCAGGCTCCGCATGAGTCCGAGTCCCCGGGATGGTAACGAAGGGCGCGGCCTATTCAAGAAATTATCGAATTAAAACAAAACGACAGGTGATTGCGGCCTGGTCGGGTTAATCATCGGTTAACCATTCGCCGCCACTGTAAGCCCATCAAAGCGGGGGGCGGTATGCGGCGCGGGTTGTGGATTTTGGCGGGCGTGATCCTGTTTGGATGCGACATGCCCGAGATGTCGATGGTCGGGGTTCCGGCGCAGGTGATCACTGTTCAGGGCAGCACCTTCAGCGTCTATATTCGCGGCACTGAGGCCGAGGCGATCCGCACCAATTTCGAATACGGATCCAAGGCCAAAGGCGTGATGCAGCGCGGCTATATCGCCATTCAGGCGGTTAGTGGTTGCGACATCATACCGGGCAGTTTCGACGGCGATCCGGCCCGGATGGTGGCGCGGCTGACCTGCTAGCGGGCGTGGCCTGATCCCGCTCCAGCCCCCCGCCGACAGCAATATGTTGTGGATATCTTGCAAATTACCGCCACATTCTGGGGTGGATGCTTGACTCATCGGCGGTCTGCGCAAAGGATTTAAGACCTGTTGGAATCATGGGCTGATCACGTTGCGCTTTTCCCGACTCAGACTGAACGGCTTTAAAAGCTTTGTCGATCCGACCGATCTGGTGATCCTGGACGGGCTGACCGGCGTTGTCGGGCCGAACGGTTGTGGCAAGTCGAACCTGCTTGAGGCGCTGCGCTGGGTCATGGGTGAAAACCGCCCGACCGCGATGCGTGGCGGCGGCATGGAAGACGTGATCTTTGCCGGTGCCGCCAGCCGCCCGGCCCGCAACTTTGCCGAGGTCAGCCTGACCATCGATAACGCCGAACGGCTTGCGCCTTCGGGGTTCAACGATCAGGACAATCTGGACATCACTCGCCGCATCACCCGCGACGCCGGATCGGCCTACAAGGCCAACACCAAAGAGGTGCGCGCCCGCGATGTGCAGATGCTGTTTGCCGATGCCTCGACCGGGGCGCATTCTCCGGCGCTGGTGCGGCAGGGGCAGATTGCCGAGCTGATCAACTCGAAACCCAAGGCGCGGCGGCGCATTCTGGAAGAGGCGGCCGGGATCTCGGGCCTGTATCAGCGCCGCCACGAGGCCGAACTGAAACTGAAAGGCGCCGAAACGAATCTGGCCCGCGTCGATGATGTGATCGAACAATTGGCTAGCCAGTTGGGGCAATTGGCCCGTCAGGCCCGTCAGGCCGCCCGCTATCGCGAGATCGGCGCCGAATTGCGCCGCGCCGAGGGGCTGCTCTTGTATCGCCGCTGGAAAGAGGCAGACGAGGCACGGGCGCAGACCGAGGCCGACCTGACCGAACGCACCAAGCTGGCGGCGCAGGCCGAAGCGGGCGCGCGTCAGGCCGCCAAGGCGCGCGTCGCCGCCGATGACAAGCTGCCGCCCCTGCGCGAGGAAGAGGCCATCGCCGCCGCGGTTCTGCAACGCCTTCAGGTTCAGCGCGACACGCTGAACGACCAAGAGGCGCGCGCGCAGCAGATGATCGAAACCCTGACCGCGCGGATCGGCCAGCTTGTGCATGACATGGAGCGCGAGGCCGGTCTGAACCGCGATGCCGGCGAAACCATCGCCCGGCTGGAATGGGAGCAGGGCCAATTGGTCAAGGCCAGTGACGGCCATGCCGAGGCGCTGGAAGCTGCTGCCGCCGCCGCGCGCGATGCGGCGGAAATTCTGGGCGACCGCGAGGCGACGCTGGCCGAACTGACCGAAGACGTCGCCCGTCTGGCTGCCCGCCATCAATCAGCGCATCGCCTGCTTGAGGACGCGACCAAGACCCTGACCCGCAACGATGCCGAAGCCGAGCGCGCCCGGGCGCTGGTGGCGCAGGCGCGGTCGGCGCTGGCTCAGGCCAGTTCGGACGTGACGCGGGCCGAAACCGATCAGGCCTCGGCGGTGAAAACCGCCGAGAATGCCGAAGCCGCCCTTGCCGCTGCCGACGATGCCCGCGCCGAGGCGCAATCGCGCGAATCCGATGCTCGGGCCGAGCATTCCGAGGCCGAAGGCGAAGCCAACGCGCTGCGCGCCGAGGTCGCGGCTTTGGCGCGGCTGGTCGAACGTGACACTGCCGAAGGCGGGCAGATTCTGGATCAGTTGCGGGTCGAGCCGGGCTACGAAAAGGCCTTGGGCGCGGCGCTGGGTGATGATCTGCGCAACCCCGAGGTTGCGGCGGATGCACCGTCGGGCTGGGCCGAGCTGCCGGGCTATAACCCGGCACAGACCCTGCCGGACGGGGTGAAATCGCTGGCCAATCATGTCTCGGGTCCGGCGGTGATGACCCGCCGGATGGGGCAGATCGGTCTGATCGATGCGGCGGATGGGGCGCGGCTGCAAGCGCAGTTGAAACCGGGTCAGCGGCTGGTCAGCATTGAAGGCGATCTGTGGCGCTGGGACGGGTTCCGCGTTGGGTCGAAAGACGCACCCTCGACCGCGGCGCTGCGGTTGCAACAGTTGAACCGGCTGGTCGAGCTTAAGCGCGATCTGGAAGACGCCAGCGCCCGCGCCGCCGGTGCCGCGCAGGCGCACCAACATCTGCGCAAGCGTCTGGAAGACCTGACCGAAGCCGACCGTCTGGCCCGGCAGGCGCGGCGCGATGCCGATCGTTTGGTGGCCGATTCCGGGCGGGCGCTGTCGCGGGCGGAATCCGAGCGCTCGATCGCCGCGTCCAAGCTGGAAAGCGCGCAAATGGCGGTGTCGCGCCACGAAGAAGAATCGATGGCCGCGCGTGGTCGCTTGAAAGAGGCCGAGGTTGCCGTCGCCGCGCTGGGTGATCTGGGCGCGGCACGGGCCGAGGTCGAGGATGTGAAACTGACCGTCGAGGCGGCGCGGATGACCATGCTGGCCAAGCGGTCGTCGCATGACGAACTGCGCCGCGAGGGCGAGGCCCGCACCCGGCGCCGTCAGGAAATCACCAAGGAAATCAGCGGCTGGCGGCACCGGCTGGACACGGCGGAAAAGCGGATCGCCGAACTGGCCGAGCGCAAGGACACCTCTGAGGCCGAACTGAAAGAAGCCTCGGCCGCGCCCGAGGAAATTGCCGCGAAACGCTCGGAATTGTCCGATGCGATCGCCAGGGCCGAGGCCCGGCGCGCGCAGGCCACGGATGCGTTGACGGTGGCGGAAACCGGGCTGCGGACCGCCGAACAGGCCGAACGCGACGCCGAACGCGCCGCGTCCGAGGCGCGCGAGGCCCGCGCCCGTGCCGAAGCCCGCGCCGATGCTGCCCGCGAAACCGTGGCCCATGCCGCCGAGCGGATTGAGGAAGAACAGGAAACCACGCCGCAAAACCTGCTGGAAACGCTGGGCGCGGATCCCGACAAGATGCCGCCCGCCGAGACCATCGAACATGACGTGAACCGTCTGAAACGTCAGCGCGACGCGCTGGGCGCGGTGAACCTGCGGGCCGAGGAAGACGCCAAGGAAGTGCAGGAAGAGCACGACACGCTGGTCTCGGAAAAGCAGGATCTTGAGGCGGCGATCAAGGCGCTGCGCTCGGGTATTTCCAGCCTGAACCGCGAAGGGCGCGAGCGGCTGTTGACCGCGTTCGAGCAGGTGAACAGCAACTTCTCACTGTTGTTCACCCACCTCTTTGGCGGTGGCGAGGCCAAGCTGGTTCTGGTCGAATCCGACGACCCGCTTGAGGCCGGTCTGGAAATCATGTGCCAGCCGCCGGGCAAGAAGCTGTCGACGCTGAGCCTGCTGTCAGGCGGCGAACAGACGCTGACCGCGATGGCGCTGATCTTTGCGGTGTTCCTGGCCAACCCGGCGCCGATCTGTGTGCTGGACGAGGTCGACGCGCCGCTGGACGACGCCAACGTCACCCGGTTCTGCGATCTGCTGGACGAGATGACCCGCCGCGCCGACACGCGCTTCCTGATCATCACTCACCACGCCGTCACCATGAGCCGGATGGACCGCTTGTTCGGGGTGACAATGGCCGAGCAGGGCGTCAGCCAATTGGTGTCGGTCGACCTGAAAAAAGCCGAACAACTGGTCGCTTAAAGCTTGTTCAACAGCGCCATCGTCGGCCACGCATCCGCAGGCAGGCCAAGGCGTTTTTGCTCGGACTGCACCGCCTCGCGGGTTTTTTCACCAAGGATGCCATCAATTCCGCCAACATCGTGACCGCGCGCGACCAACTTGGTTTGCAGGGCTTTCATTTCCGCACCGCTCAGACCCGGATCAGGGGTTCCGGCGTCATAGACCGGTTCGCCTTCCAGACGGGTGGCGAAATAGGCCGCCGAGGTCACATAGACAAAGCTTTGATTCCACTCGAAATAAATGTCGAAATTCGGATAGGCCAGAAAGGCCGGGCCGTTGCGCCCCATCGGCAGCAGGACCGAGGCCGGTAACGACCGCCCCGCCCATTCGCCATTGCGCGGCTTGACGCCCAGCCGTTCCCAATCGCTGGCGCGTTTCTTGTGGTTCAGCCCGGTTTCGGACCAGTCCAGATTGGCGGGCACGATGATTTCCTGCAGCCATGGCTCGTTCTTGCGCCAGCCCAGTTCGTGCAGCATTTTCGCCCCCGAGGTCAGCGCATCGGGTGCCGAGGTTTTCAGCTGCACATGGCCGTCGCCGTCGCCATCGACGCCGTTTTCCAGAATGTCACCGGGCAGCATCTGCACCATGCCGATTTCACCTGCCCAGGCGCCGGTGGTGGTGGCCGGGTCGAAATCGCCGCGCTCATATAGCGACAGCGCGGCAAAGATTTGCGGGCGGAACAATTGCGGGCGGCGGCAGTCATGCGCCAGCGTCACCAAGGAATTCAGCGTGTTGAAATCGCCCTGCACCGCGCCAAAGTCGGTTTCCAGCGCCCAGAACGCCAACAGCACACCGCGCGACACGCCATAGTCGCGCTCGATCCGGTCAAACACCGCATCGTATTTCTGGGCGTTGCGCCGACCGTTATCCAGCCGGTTCTGGCTGATGATCCGGCGCGAGAAGGTGACGAAATCCAGTTGAAACACCCCCTGCGCCCGGTCGGCCTTCAGTGTGCGCGGATCTTGGGCGACGTTGGCAAAGAACCGGTTGACCGTCGCTTGCGTGTGGCCACTAGCGGTGGCCTCTTGTCTTAGACCGTCGACAAAGCCGGAAAAGCTGCCGCCGCACGGGGTCTGGGCCTGAGCCGTCGTGGCCAGCATCGCACCGGCGATCAGGGCAAGGGGGTAACGCATCACATCCTCCACAAAACACTTTCGCAGAAGATTAGCGACCCGCCGCCCGCTGGCAAGCGTCAGGCCGCGCGGGACATGTTGCGGCCATGCGGCGCATGCCAGTTCAGGCGCGGTCCGGTCGGCACGATCCGGTGCGGATTGATGGTGTTGTGGCTATAGTGATAATGGCGGGTGATGTGGTCGAAATGAACGGTGTTCTCAATGCCGGGCACCTGATACAGCGCCCGGGTATAGGCCCAAAGGTTCGGGTAATCGACGATGCGGGCGCGGTTGCATTTGAAATGGCCGTGATAGACCAGATCAAAGCGCAGCAGGGTGGTGAACAGCCGCCAGTCGGCCTCGGTCAATTGATCGCCCATCAGGTAGGCGTTGCGCGACAGGTGATCCTCAAGCCAGTCCAGCGTGTCGAACAACGGGCCGACGGCCTCGTCATAAGCGGTCTGGGTGGTGGCAAAGCCGACCTTGTAAACGCCGTTGTTCAGCGTGTCATAGATGCGGGTGTTCATCGCCTCGATCCC
>NZ_JBFHDW010000136.1:0-7052 GCF_041584535.1 Actibacterium sp.
CTGCCGCCGCTGCGCGTGACAATGTGCAGGTTGCCGGTTCGTCGACCGTTCTGCCCTATGCCTCGATCGTGGCCGAAGCCTTTGGCGAAAACTTTGACTTCCCGACCCCGGTTGTTGAATCGGGCGGCTCGTCGGCTGGCCTGAAGCGCTTTTGTGAAGGCGTGGGCGAAAACACCATCGACGTGGCCAACGCGTCGCGCAAAATCAAAGATAAAGAAATCGCCGCCTGTGCCGAAGCCGGCGTGACCGACATCATCGAAGTCCGCATCGGCTATGACGGCATCGTCTTCGCCAGCGACATCAACGGCAACGGTTTCGAATTCACTCCGATCGATTGGTACAAAGCCCTGTCCGACAAAGTTGTCGTCGACGGCAAGATCGTTGAAAACACCGCCAAGACCTGGGCCGACGTGAACCCGGCCTTCCCGGCTCAGCCGATCATGGCTTTCGTTCCGGGCACCAAGCACGGCACCCGTGAAGTGTTCGAAGACAAGGTGATCCTGGCCGGTTGTGAAGAATCGGGCGACTTTGACGTGTTCAAAGCTGCCAATGGCGACGACAAGAAAGCCGCTCAGAAAGCCTGTATCGCGCTGCGCACCGATGGTGTGTCGACCGATATCGACGGCGATTATACCGAGACCCTGGCCCGCATCGAAGCCAACAAAGACGGCATCGGCGTGTTCGGTCTGGCCTTCTACGAAAACAACACCGACAAGCTGCAGGTTGCGACCATGTCGGGTGTGGTTCCGTCGACCGAAAGCATCGCAACCGGCGAATATCCGGTGTCGCGTCCGCTGTATTTCTACATCAAGAAAGCCCATATCGGCGTGATCCCCGGCCTGAAAGACTTCGCTGAATTCTTCGTCTCGGACGAGATCGCCGGCCCCGATGGCCCGCTGGCCGCTTACGGTCTGGTTTCGGACCCCGAGCTGGCCGAAACGCAGGCTCTGGTTGCCGATGAAGCGACCATGAACTAAGACGGTAAACGTCACACGGGCGGCGTTTGTTTCGCGCCGCCCGACTTCTGCTTTTAGGACCTTTTCCAGCCAAAGGGGCGCAGATGCCTGTTTTGTGGATCATCCTTTGTGCGCTGGCGATTGGCGCTGTGGGCTATGTTGCGGGACGCGCGCGGGCTATGGCCTCGGCGGGGGGCGATGCCCGGACCCTGCATTCGCTGCCCAGTTATTACGGATTTCATGTGTTACTGGCCGCGGTCGTGCCGTCGCTGATCGTTCTGATCGCGTGGTTGCTGATCCAGCCGATGGTGATCGAAAACCGGGTTTCCAGCATGATCCCCGAAACCGCGATTGCCGATGGTTCGAGTCTGGGTCTGGTGATGGCCGATGTGCGCCGGGTGGCCGAGGGTCTGGACCTTGCCGTCGCCCAAGGCGGTATGAGCGCCGATGAGGCCCGCAACGTGCAGGCCGGGGTAAGCGATCTGCGCGGCCGTCTTGGTGAAATCGGCATCGCTCTGGGCTCGGACGTGCAGCCCGAGATCCTGCGCGCGGCGCAGGTCTATCGCCTGATGACCGCCAAATCGCGTCTGGCCATGACCATCGCCGTGCTGCTGCTGGCCGGGGCCGGTCTGGCCTATGGCGTCGCCCGCAGCAAAGCCGATTTCCGCGCCCGCAACGTGGTCGAGCGGGTGATCAAGGCGTTGCTGATCCTTGCGTCGACCATCGCCATTCTGACCACGGTCGGCATCGTCATGTCGATGCTGCTGGAAACCAGAAATTTCTTTAGTCAGCATTCGGCGCTGGATTATTTCTTTGGCACCACATGGTCGCCGAATTTCCGCGGCGGGTCCGAGTTGGGTATTTTGCCGCTGCTGTGGGGCACGCTGTATATCTCGCTGATCGCGCTGCTGGTGGCGGTGCCGATCGGCCTGTTCGCGGCGATCTACATGTCGGAATATGCCGGTCGCAAGATGCGCGCCTTTGCCAAGCCCGCGATCGAGGTTCTGGCCGGTATCCCGACCATCGTTTACGGCCTGTTTGCGCTGATGACCGTGGGTCCGGCGCTGCGGGATTATTTCGCCCAGCCGATGGGGTTCGGCGAAAGCTCGGCCTCGGTGGCGACGGCGGGTCTGGTGATGGGGATCATGCTGATCCCGTTCGTCAGCTCGCTGTCGGATGACATCATCAACGCTGTGCCGCAGGCGATGCGCGATGGCAGCCTTGGCCTTGGCGCCACCAAGTCGGAAACCATCAAGCAGGTGGTGGTCCCGGCGGCGCTGCCGGGGATCGTTGGCGCGATCCTGCTGGCCGCCAGCCGCGCCATCGGTGAAACCATGATCGTGGTGCTGGGGGCAGGGGCCGCCGCAAGGATGAGCCTGAACCCGTTCGAGGCCATGACCACCGTCACCGTCAAGATCGTCAGCCAGCTGACCGGCGACACCGATTTTGCCAGCCCCGAAACGCTGGTCGCCTTTGCCCTTGGCCTGACGCTGTTCGTCATCACGCTGGGGCTGAACGTGCTGGCGCTGTATATCGTGCGCAAATACCGGGAGCAGTATGAATGAGCGACCTCTCCGCCCAAACCGGCGACCGGGACAACCCGCATGGCGGTTCGTTGCTGACCCCCAGCAAGCTGACCCGCCGCCGCAACGCCGCCGAGGCCCGGTTCCGCGCCTATGGCCTGATCGCGGTCTGTGCCGGTCTGCTGGCGCTGGCGCTGCTGCTGACCTCGATCCTTGGCAACGGCCTGAGCGCGTTTCAGCAGACCTTTATCACGCTGGATGTCGAACTGGTCGAGGCCAAGCTGGACAAGACCGGCAACCGCGATCTTGAGGATCTGAAAAAGGTCTCGACCTTTGGCTATGCGCCACTGCTGAAAGCCGCGATCCAAAAGGCGATTGCGGAAAACGGCATTGCCATCGACGGGCTGACCGACAAGGACGCCACCGCGCTGGTGTCTAAGGATGCCCCGGCGCAGATGCGCGATTTCGTTCTGGCCGACCCGCAAGTGATCGGCCGCACCGTGCCCTTTACCTTTCTGGCCAATGGCCGGATCGACGGCTATTTCAAAGACCGCGTCAGCATGGACAGTGCCGAACTGGACAGCAACGTGTCGCCGCAACAGCTGATGCTGGCCGACGCGCTGCGCGAGGCCGGGGTGGTCGAAATCCGCTTTAACTGGGGCTTTATCACCCGTCCCGATGCGTCGGAAAACCGGCCCGAGGCCGCTGGTCTGGGCGTGGCGATCCTTGGTTCACTTTACATGATGATTGTGGTGCTGCTGCTGGCGTTGCCGATCGGGGTTGCCGCCAGCATTTATCTTGAGGAATTCGCCCCCAGGAACCGCTGGACCGACCTGATCGAGGTGAATATCTCGAACCTTGCCGCCGTGCCGTCGATCGTCTTTGGTATCCTTGGCCTTGCGATCTTCATCAACTTTGCCGGTCTGCCGCAATCGGCGCCGATCGTTGGCGGGCTGGTGCTGTCACTGATGACGCTGCCGCGGATCATCATTCCGGCGCGGGCCGCTTTGGGCGCTGTGCCGCCGTCGATCCGCGATGCGGCGCTGGGGGTAGGGGCCTCGAAAATGCAGTCGGTGTTCCACCATGTGCTGCCTCTGGCCACGCCGGGCATTCTGACCGGGCTGATCATCGGCCTTGGGCAGGCGCTGGGGGAAACCGCGCCGCTGTTGCTGATCGGCATGGTGGCTTTCGTGCGCGAATACCCCGACGCGCCGCCCGAAGGATTTTTCGATCCTGCCTCGGCTTTGCCGGTGCAGGTCTATAACTGGACTCAGCGCGCCGACCCGGCCTTTGTCGAACGGGCTTCGGGCGCTATTATCGTCCTGCTGATCTTCCTTGTGTTCATGAACGCCGTCGCAATCCTGTTGCGCCGCCGGTTCGAGCGCCGCTGGTAAGGGACTGCCAAAATGAACGATATGCGACTGTTGGAGAGAGACGTGGACGCCAACGAGCTTAAAATTACGGCGCGGAACTGTCAGGTCTATTATGGCAATAACCATGCCATCAAAGACGTGAATGTCGATATCCGCGACAAGACCGTGACCGCGTTCATCGGCCCGTCGGGCTGTGGCAAGTCCACTTTCCTGCGCTGTCTGAACCGGATGAACGACACCATCGACATCTGCCGCTTTGAGGGCGAGATCAAGCTGGACGGCGAAGACATCTATGACCCCAAGGTCGACCCGGTGCAGCTGCGCGCCAAGGTGGGCATGGTGTTCCAGAAACCCAACCCGTTCCCCAAGTCGATCTATGACAATATCGCCTATGGCCCGCGCATTCACGGGCTGGCCCGCAACAAGGCCGAACTGGACGAGATCGTCGAGAAATCCCTGCGCCGCGGCGCGATCTGGGACGAGGTCAAGGACCGGCTGAGCGCACCGGGCACCGGCCTGTCGGGGGGGCAGCAACAGCGTCTGTGCATCGCCCGCGCCATCGCCACCGAGCCCGAAGTCCTGTTGATGGACGAGCCGTGCTCGGCGCTGGACCCGATTGCCACCGCGCAGGTCGAGGAACTGATCGACGAATTGCGCCGCGACTATTCGGTGGTGATCGTCACGCACTCGATGCAGCAGGCGGCCCGCGTCAGCCAGAAAACCGCGTTTTTCCATCTGGGAAATCTGGTTGAATTCGGCGACACCGGCCAGATTTTCACCAATCCGCACGACAAACGCACCGAGGCCTATATCACCGGCCGGATCGGGTAAGGAACTTTATAAATGTCTGAAAAAGCTCATATTGTTTCCTCTTATGACCGCGATCTTGAATCGATTCAGGCGCTGATCATGAAGATGGGCGGACTGGTCGAGGCCGCTATTCTGGATGCCGCGACCTCGCTGGAGTTGCGGGACGAAGAGATGGCCGAAAAGGTCCGGGCCCGCGACGCCGCCATCGACGCGCTGGAAGAGCAGGTGAACGAGCAATGCGCGCTTTTGCTGGCCACCCGCCAGCCGATTGCCGGCGACCTGCGCACGGTGCTGACGGTGATGAAAATCTCGGGCAACCTTGAACGGGTCGGCGACTATGCCAAGAACCTTGCCAAGCGCACCGGCGTTCTGGTCCACATGTCGCCGATCGAAGGCGCCGCCGGCGCCATTCGCCGCATGTCGGTCACGGTCGAAGGCATGCTGAAAGACGCGCTGGACGCCTATATTCAGCGCGACGCCGAACTGGCCGAGGACGTGCGCCAGCGCGATCTGGAAGTGGACCAGATGTATAACGCGCTGTTCCGCGAATTCCTGACCTTTATGATGGAAGACCCGCGCAATATCACCGCCTGTATGCATCTGCATTTCATCTCGAAAAACATCGAACGCATGGGCGACCATGTCACCTCGATCGCCGAACAGGTGATCTATCTGTCCACCGGCGAACTGCCCGAGGAATCGCGCCCCAAGGGCGACCAGACCTCGGTTGAAAATCTGGAGATCGAAGGGTGAGCCGGGCAGAACAACCCTCGGTTCTGATCGTCGAGGACGAACCGGCACAACGCGAGGTTCTGGCCTATAACCTGACCGCCGAAGGCTTTGACGTGTCCCAGGCCGAAAATGGCGAAGAGGCATTGCTTCTGGTCAACGAAGCGCAGCCTGACGTCATCGTTCTGGACTGGATGCTGCCCAATGTGTCCGGGATCGAGGTCTGCCGCCGTCTGAAATCCAATGCCAAGACCCGTGGCGTGCCGATCATCATGCTGTCGGCCCGCGCTGAAGAGGTCGACCGGGTGAGGGGGCTTGAAACCGGGGCGGATGACTATGTGGTCAAACCGTATTCCGTGGTCGAACTGATGGCCCGTGTGCGCAGCCAGCTGCGCCGCAGCCGTCCGGCCAGTGTCGGCGAGCGTCTGGAATATGCCGATATCGTTCTGGATTCCGAGACCCACAAGGTGACGCGCGGCGAGCATCCGCTGAAACTGGGGCCGACTGAATTCCGGCTGCTAAGCGCGTTCATGGAAAAACCCGGCCGGGTCTGGAGCCGCGAACAATTGCTGGACCGGGTCTGGGGCCGGGACATCTATGTCGATACCCGGACCGTCGATGTGCACATCGGACGGCTGCGCAAAGTGCTGTGCGAACACGGCGGCGACGATCCTGTGCGCACCGTGCGGGGGGCTGGATACGCTTTAGGTTAGTTCCGATAATCAGTATTATGTAAATAAACCCGGTTGTAAAAGTGGTGCGGAAACCCGTTATACACCATATATAACAATACATTACGGCGCGTTATTAATGCGAATGGTAAGATTTGCGGGGAAATCTGATCCGATATTCCCCTTCACGCGTTAACGCAAAAAATCTCGACATCTCACCCCGGCTTTCCCTAAATGGAGGAAATGCAATCGGCGTAGTCGCCGCTAAGGATACGTGCCGGATCTAAACCCGGCCTTGGGAACGCCACCTATGCTGGACGAACTGGAAGCTCTGATCGAGGCGCAGACGGTCGAGGACGTCTGGCAGCGCCTTGTCGGCTTTGCCGATGGTCACGGGTTCGACCGCCTGCTTTATGGCTTTACCCGCTTTCGCACCGCACAGTCTTGGGGCGATTTGCAGGACTTTCTGGTTCTGTCGAACTATTCGCCTGATTATCTCAGCGAGTATCTGGACATGGGCTATTACCGCAATGGCCCGATGCTGCGCTGGGTGTCCGGCAATACCGGCAGTTGCTCGTGGCAATGGGCCGAGGATCTGTCTCGCGACGGCGGCCTGACGCCCGACGAGGAAAGAGTGCTGGCCTTCAACCACGCGCACGGTCTGAAGGTCGGCTATGCGATCAGTTTTCATGAAACCTCGTCCCGGGCCAAGGGCGCGCTGGGACTGGCCGCGGCACCGGGCAGATCGCAGGACGAAGTGGATGAATACTGGCGCGTAAACGGTCAGAAAATAACGGTTTTTGCCAATATCGCGCATATGAAAATTTCGTGCCTGCCGCATAAAAGTGCCCGCCGCGCCCTGACCAATCGCCAGCGCGAGGTGCTGGAATGGGTTGGCGAAGGCAAAACCGCTTTGGATATCGCCACTATCATGGGGCTGACGCCCGCCACGGTCGAAAAACACCTGCGGCTGGCCCGCGATGCGCTGAA
>NZ_JBFHDW010000137.1:0-6971 GCF_041584535.1 Actibacterium sp.
CGAAGTGAAGCTGATCGTCGACCTGATCTACGAAGGCGGCATCGCGAACATGGACTACTCGATCTCGAACACCGCCGAGTACGGCCAGTACGTCACCGGCCCGCGCATCCTGCCCTATGAGCAGACCAAGAAGGCGATGAAAGAGGTCCTGAACGACATCCAGCAGGGCAAATTCGTGCGTGACTTCATGCTGGAAAATCAGGTTGGCCAGCCCTTCCTGAAGGCCTCGCGTCGCGCCAATGACGAGCACCTGATCGAAGAAACCGGCGCCAAGCTGCGCGGCATGATGCCGTGGATCTCGGCCGGCAAGATGGTCGACAAATCGAAAAACTGATCCGCAGTCCGGATCATTGGAAAGGGCGCCTTGACCGGGGCGCCCTTTTTGCTGCGCGGCGCCCGGACCGGCGGTCGGATTTGAGTATTTTTGCCAAGAAAAAGAGGGGCGCGTTCACGGATTCTTAACCGGCGCGCATTTAGGCTGAGCACGCGGAACAGGCTGGAGAGCCGATGACCGTCCAAGGAAAAGACGCCCCGGCCCAAGGCCGGATGGCCCGCAGTCGGGGCGCACCTTTGGTCTTTTTCTTGGTCTAAATACTCACTGCGCTGACGCCGGGATCGGGTGCTCAGGCTGTGGCGTGCTCGACGGCTTGAACAACGGACTCCACCGCGGCGCTCAGGGTGGCCTCGTCTTCGGATTCAGCCATGACGCGGATCAGCGGTTCGGTGCCGGATTTGCGGATCAGCAGGCGGCCATTGCCGTTCAGGCTGGCCTCGGCCTGGGCGATTGCGGCTTTGACATCCTCGGCGTCCAGCGGTTTCTGACCGGCCGAGAAGCGCACGTTTTTCAGCAATTGCGGCACTGGTTCGAACTGGTGCACCAATTGCGAGGCGGGCTGGCCGGTTTCGACCATTGCCGCAAGAAACTGAAGCCCCGCCAGCAAGCCGTCGCCGGTGGTGGCATAATCGGTCATCACGATATGGCCGGATTGTTCACCGCCCAGATTGAAGCCGCCTTCGCGCATCCGTTCGACCACATAGCGGTCGCCGACCGCCGTGCGTTCCAGCCGCAGACCGCGCGCGTCGAGATAGCGTTCCAGCCCCAGATTGGACATCACCGTCGCCACCAGAGCCCCGCCTTTCAGCCGACCCTGATCGGCCCAGCGCGCCGCCATCAGCGCCATCAGCTGATCGCCATCGGCGACCTTGCCGGTCTCGTCGATGATCATCACCCGGTCAGCGTCGCCGTCCAGACAGATCCCGACATCGGCACCGTGTTCCAGCACGGCTTGCGCGGCGGTTTCCGGTTGGGTCGAGCCGCAATTCTGGTTGATGTTCTGGCCATCTGGGGTGACGCCGATCGCGATCACCTCGGCGCCCAGTTCCCACAGGACTTCGGGTGCGGTGCGGTAGGCGGCGCCGTTGGCGCAGTCGATCACCACTTTCATCCCGTCCAGCCGTTTGCCTTCGGGAAAGCTCATTTTCAGGCGTTCGTTATAGCGGAACCGGCCATCGTCAATGCGTTTGGCGCGGCCGATGTTCTGGGCCTGCGCGACCTCGACACCGGCATGGGTCATGCGTTCGATCTCGGCCTGCGCCTCGTCGCTCAGCTTGAACCCGTCGGGGCCGAAGAATTTGATGCCGTTGTCATGGTGCGGGTTGTGGCTGGCCGAGATCATTACCCCGACATCCGCCCGCATCGATTGGGTCAGCATCCCGACTGCGGGCGTCGGCACCGGCCCCAGCAGCAGCACGTTCATCCCGGTCGAGGTGAACCCCGCCGTCAGCGCATTTTCGAACATATAGCCTGACAGGCGCGTGTCCTTGCCGATCACCACACGGTGCGCGGTTGAGCCATCGCGGCGAAAATAACGCCCCGCCGCCGCCCCCAGCCGCAGCGCCAGATCGGCGGTCATCGGCCATGTGTTCGCGCGGCCGCGCACGCCATCGGTGCCAAAGAGTTTGTCGCTCATGCCTGCCCCCAGACTGCCTGTGCCAGGGTCAGTGCCTGACGGGTTTCAGCAATATCATGCACGCGCAGGAACTGAACCCCCTGCGCCACCCCGGCCAACGCGATCGCCACCGAGCCGGGGGTGCGGTCGGCAGCATCCTGCGCATTTCCGATCACACCGATGAAACGTTTGCGCGATGCGCCCAGCAGGATCGGGCAACCCAGACCGTGAAACAGGCTGAGGCCGCGGATCAGCGCCAGATTATGCTGGGTGGTCTTACCGAAACCGATGCCCGGATCGACCACGATGCGGGCGCGCGGGATGCCGGCGGCGATGGCGAAATCAACGCGCTGGGCCAGCCAGTCATAGACATCAAGCAGCACATCGTCATAGCGCGGATCGGCCTGCATCACGTCGGGCGTGCCTTGGGTATGCATCAAACAGGCCGCCGCGCCGCTTTGCGCGGTGACGCCGGGTAGCGCCGGATCAAAGGTGAAACCGGCCACGTCATTGACCAGATCGGCACCGGCAGCCAAGGCCTCGCGCGCGACGGCGGCCTTGCGGGTGTCGATCGAAATCGGCGTGGTCACCCCTGCCCCTCGCAGCGAGGCGATCACCGGTGCGGTGCGAGCGATTTCCTCGGCCTCGGGCACTTCGGCGGCACCGGGGCGGGTGGATTCGCCGCCAATGTCGATCATGTCGGCGCCATCGCGGATCATCTGTTCAGCATGGGCATGGGCGGCTTCCAGCACGTTAAAGCGGCCGCCGTCGGAAAAGCTGTCTGGGGTGACGTTCAGAATGCCCATCAGGTTGGGCCGGGTCATGGCAAGGCCCGTGACATCGGCGCGGGGCGCGGTCAGGGCCTGCACCACCGCATCGGGGATCTGATCGGCGGCAACCAGACGCGGCGGTGCATCGCGGCGCAATTCCTCGGCATGGGTAAACCATGTCCAGCCGCCAGCCAGCGTCAGGGCGCTGGTTGGGCGGTGCAGGTCGGTCTGGGCGATGGGGCGATAATAACGGCGCATGTCAGCGGTTTTGAGCGATTGCAGCCCGGGGCGCAAGGCTCAGAGCAGGTCCAGCGCGCGATCCAGCGTCACGGCCTCGGCCTTGTCGGCATGGCCCGGCGGCAGATCGGCCCCGATCACCACCGTGCGCGCGGCGTCGAATTGGCCCGCCAGCCACAGCGACAGTGCCACCGCATCGCGCGGGCTGACCGAGGGCGGATGCGCCGCATCCAGCACCAGTTTCGAGGGCGCCCAGACGCTGATCTGGCCGTGTTTCATCGCCCAGTCGATTTCGGTGCGGGTGTTGGTCACGACACAGCGCTTATCGCGCCCGGCCAGCACCCAAGCATTCTGTTCGATCGCCAGCAGGTCGATCCGCCGCTGCGCTGGCCGCACTGCCGATTGCGGCGCGGGCAGGTCGGCGGGGCCGACGCACAGGATCACCGGCGCGGCGCGGTCCTGAAGCCGGTCCAGCCAGCGCGGCAGGTCAGGCGAAGCAATCGCGGCGTTCGACAGGAACAGCACCACCGGATGCGGCACCGGCACTTGCGCGGTGACCGGGCCGGTCTTGTCGCGGCTGCGCACGATCTCGACCCCCAAGGCCCCCGGCCCGCGATCCAGCTTTTCGATCCGCACGAAAACCCGCAGCGGCTGCGGTTCAGCCAGCAGGCGCAGGGCGATGCGTTCGGCCAGAGTTTCCAGCAGGTTCAGCCGATCCGAGGCCAGCTCGGCGTCGATGGCTTCGATAATGGTGTCATAGGACAGGATCTTGTCGACATCGTCATCCAGCGGCGCCGGGTTCGGGCGCAGTTCGACGACGACGTTAAAGCGCACCCGTTGGGTCGCGCCGCGCTCGGCCTGAAAGGCGCCGATTTCAACCTCGACCACCCAGTCGCGCAGGGAAATCCGGTCGCGCGGGTCACCGTCGGTCTCCATCGCTTCGGAGCGGGCCGAAGGATGCGAAAAGGCAAGATGGATGTCGTTGGTCACACGCGATCTCCGAGGGCAGCAAGTGGCGGCACAATCGGTGATCTGCCGCCGGGGGGCAACCCTTGGGATCAGTTCTGGCTGATGCGGACCGGGTTGCGATAGAACAGGTGCTGGCCGATGGCCGCGGTGCGCTGGAACTTTTGCGACCAGCGCGGGCTGACGGCGCGGGTGTGGTAATAGGTTGCGCCATCGGTCAGGTTGGCGTCCAGCCCGTCCAGCATGATGCGGGCGATCTTGCCGACACGCTCATACGCGGCGGGTTCGCGGATCACTTCATTGAAGCCATCGCAGGTATAGGTGAACTGGCACTGGTATTTCTTGCCGGTGCCCTGATGGATCACACCGCAAACCGTGTTCGGGAACCGCGACGATTCGGTCCGGTTCAGGATCACTTCGGCAACGGCGAACTGGCCTTTGACGCTTTCACCGCGGGCTTCGAAATACAGCGCCTCGGACAGGCACTGCCAATCGGCGCCACCGGTGGCAACCGGGCGGGCATCAATCCAATCGCGGGTAAAGGCAATGTCATCGACCGAGGCGGTCTTGGCCGGTTTCGCGGCAACCGGGCTGACAAGCTGTTCAAGGCGTTTCATCCCCACCGCATCAAGGCCCAGTCGTTCGGCCCCCAGCAAGGTGGTAATCCGGTCATCAAGCACTGCCGTCGGATCGTTCGAGGTCGAGATGGAAACATCTGCCCCTGCCGCCCCCCAAAAGGAAAGCACCGTCGCGACGCAAAGCGCCCAAGTAAACCGGTTTCGCATTGTTCAGCCTCTTTGTGGCACGACCTTTGCGGGTCGCCGCGAGGCTGGGATAAGCGAATCACAGGCGTCAGTCTACAAAAACTGCCGTGATTTCATGCAACGGGCAGCAGGGTTGTGCAGAGCGCAAAGCTCCGAACCCTCCTGTTACCGCCCAAAATTGCAGTAAAACAAGGGAAAGACAAGGGCTATTCTTGAATTTCTCGCACAGAACCGCTTAGCGCTAACTGAGCGGCAGCCAGCCGAGCGACCGGCACCCGGAATGGCGAACAGGACACATAGTTAAAGCCAGCCTGCCGACAAAAGGCGATAGATTCGGCATTGCCGCCATGTTCGCCGCAGACCGACAGAACAATGTTTTTGCGCGCCGCGCGGCCCCGTTCAGCCCCGATCAACAGCAATTCGCCCACCCCATCGACGTCCAGCGTGTGGAACGGGTCTTCGGGAAAGACCTCTTGCTGAACATACGAGCCCATGAACCGGCCAGCGTCATCGCGGGACAGACCATAGGTCATCTGGGTCAAATCGTTGGTGCCGAAGGACAGGAAGGCCGCATGTTGCGCGATTTCACCAGCCCGCAACGCGGCGCGCGGCGTTTCAACCATGACCCCCAGCCGGTAATCGAAATCCTGACTCTGCTCGATTCGAACAGCGGCGGCGATGGCATCGACACGGGTTTTGACCAGCTCGACCTCGCGCTTGGCCGAGACCAGCGGGATCATGATTTCCGGCACCACAGGGTCGCCGCGGCGACAGACCTCGACCGCGGCCTCAAAGATCGCGCGGGCCTGCATTTCATAGATTTCCGGCACGGTGATCCCCAGACGGACCCCGCGCATCCCCAGCATCGGGTTGAATTCGCTTAAGGCCTCGACGCGCCGGGTCACGTCCGACAACGGCAGGTCCAGCGCCTCGGCCAGTTCGCGCATGCCTTCACGGCTGTGCGGCAGGAATTCATGCAGCGGCGGGTCGAACAGGCGGATACAGACCGATTGACCCTGCATGATCTCGAACAGGCGGATAAAGTCCTGCCGTTGCATCGGCAGCAACTGGTCCAACGCGGCGGCACGGTCTTCGGGGGTGTTGGCGAAGATCATCTCGCGCATCACGGTCAGGCGACCATCCTCGAAGAACATGTGTTCGGTCCGGCACAGGCCGATGCCCTCGGCGCCGAAATCGCGGGCGATCTGGGCGTCGGTCGGGGTGTCGGCATTGGCGCGCACGCCGATGTCACAGGCATCTTCGGCCCAGCTCAGCAGCGCCCGGAACGCGTCGTCCAGCGCTGGCGGCAGCATCTTGGCCTCGCCCACCAAGGCCTCGCCCGCGGTGCCGTCGATGGTGATGATATCGCCCTCGCGGAACACCCGGCCATCGGCGGCGCGCAGGGTCTTGTCGCGCCAACGCGGGGTCATGCCCGACACGCCCACCACGCAAGGCAGACCCAGCCCGCGCGCAATCACCGCCGCGTGGCTGGTCATGCCGCCGCGTTCGGTCAGAACCGCGCTGGCGGCGTGCATGCCGCGAATATCTTCGGGGGCGGTTTCCCGGCGCACCAGAATGCAAGGCTCGCCGCGCGCGGCACTGGCCTGCGCGTCAGCGGATGAAAACACGATACGCCCGGTGGCGCCGCCGGGGCTGGCGGCGATGCCGCGCGCGAACACGTCGCGCTTGCCATAGGGGTCAACCTGACTGTGCAGCAATTCGGTCAACGCCCGCGGCTCGATCCGCAACAGCGCCTCTTCGCGCGGGATGATCCATTCCTCGGCCAGCGCCACGGCAATCCGCACCGCCGCCCGCGACGAGCGCGACACCCGCACCGCGTCCAGAACTTTCAACTCGCCCGCTTCGATGGTGAATTCGATCTCCATCTCATCGCGCAGGCGTTGGCGCGTGACCTTGCCCCAATCGATCAGTTGCTTGAACACATCCGGGCAATGTTCCTCAAGCGAGCGCCCGCGGTCATCCTTGGTCAGGTAGAACACGCCATCCGGCTGGCTAAGCGCGGCACGGCCCTGGCTTTGGCTAAGATAGCGGCCAGTGATCTGCGCCTTGCCGGTGACCGGGCTGACAAACTGGATCACGCCCGAACCGCTTTCGGCCGGACCAAGCCCCATCGCCATCTGCTGCACGACCAGCCCCAGACCGGCATCCGCCGGGGCGCCCTTGGCCTGACGCAGCAGGCGGGCGGTCGTGCCCTCCCATGCGCGCGCCATCGAGCGCAGAACCTCGATCAACTGCCGGTTCGCGTCCTGCGGGAAGGGTTCGTC
>NZ_JBFHDW010000138.1:0-6865 GCF_041584535.1 Actibacterium sp.
GAACCCGTTTGCCAAAGGCGTCGCCCTGATAGCTGAACGCCAGTTCCGCACCCTCGGCATGCAGCGCCTTGGCGATGCCCCATGCGATCGAGCGGTCATTGGCAACGCCCATGACCAGCCCGCGTTTACCCGTCATCAACTCGGCCATGCTGTATTACCCTTGGTATTTGCTCATCAGCAGCGTGGCGTTGGTGCCACCAAAGCCAAAGCTGTTCGACAGAACGCTGTCCAGTTCGACATTCTCGCGCAGCTCGGTCACGATCTCGCCGTCGTGGATTTCGGGGTCCAGTTCGGTGATGTTGGCCGAGGCCGCGATGAAATTGCCCTGCATCATCAGCAGCGAATAGATCGCCTCATGCACGCCGGTCGCGCCCAGGCTGTGCCCGGTCAGCGACTTGGTCGAGGCGATCGGCGGCGTGTTGCCTTCGCCAAAGGCCCGGCGCACGGCCTTGATCTCGGTGACGTCGCCCGCCGGGGTCGAGGTGCCATGGGCGTTGATGTAATCGACGTGGCGGCCTTCGGGCAGGGTGCTCAGCGCCAGTTTCATCGAGCGCTCGCCGCCCTCGCCCGAGGGCGCGACCATGTCGTGACCGTCCGAGGTGGCACCGTAACCGGTGACTTCGGCATAGATCTTGGCGCCGCGCGCCAGCGCGTGTTGCAGTTCCTCAAGAACCACCACACCACCGCCGCCGGCAATCACGAACCCGTCGCGCGTGGCGTCGAACGGCCGCGAGGCGGTTTGCGGCGTGTCATTGTATTTCGACGACATGGCGCCCATCGCGTCAAAGAGGCAGGACAGGGTCCAATCCACCTCTTCGCCGCCCCCGGCAAAGACGATGTCCTGTTTGCCCATCTGGATCTGTTCGACACCATTGCCGATGCAATGGGCGCTGGTCGAGCAGGCCGAGGTGATCGAATAGTTGATGCCCTTGATCTTGAACGGCGTCGCCAGACAGGCCGAGTTGGTCGAGGACATGCAGCGCGTCACCATGAACGGCCCCATGCGTTTCGGGCTGCCCTTGGAGATGACCGCATCGAAGGCGGCAAAGAAGTTCGAGGTCGACGGACCGCCCGAGCCCATGATCAGGCCGGTGCGCTCGTTCGAGACATCGCTGTCTTCCAGCCCGGAATCGGCAATCGCCTGTTGCATGGCCAAAAAGTTATAGGCCGCCCCCGGACCCATAAAGCGCAGCTGGCGCTTGTCGATTTCCGCGGTCAGGTCGATCTGCGGAATACCGGCGATCTGACTGCGAAAGCCGTTCTTGGCATAGGTCTCTTCGGCGATGATCCCCGAGCGACCGGCGCGCAGGCTTGCTTCGACCTCGGCGGTATTGTTGCCGATCGGTGAAATGATCCCCATACCGGTGATAACGACACGGCGCATAGGCGCACTCCCTTTGTTTCAGGGGTCAGCTCTCGGAAAGAGCGACCTTCATATCCTTGACCAGATAGATGACTTCACCATCCGCTTCGACGCGGCCATCGGCCACGCCCATCGTCAGGCGGCGGGTTTGCACCGCCTTGGTGAAATCGACGTAATAGGTCAGCATCTTGCGGTCGGGGCGGACCATGCCGGTCAGCTTGACCTCGCCCACACCCAAAGCATAGCCGCGACCCTGCCAGCCACGCCACCCCAGATTGAATCCGGTCAACTGCCACAGGCCATCAAGGCCAAGACAGCCGGGCATGATCGGGTTGCCGGGAAAGTGGCAGTCAAAGAACCAGAGGTCAGGGGTGATATCAAATTCCGCCACGACGTGACCCTTGCCATGCGGTCCGCCATCGCTGCTGATGTCGGTGATCCGATCCATCATCAGCATCGGCGGCGCCGGCAACTGTGCATTCCCGGGGCCGAACAATTCGCCCCGCGAACATTTCAGAAGGTCTTCCTTGTCAAAACTTGTTGGAAAATCGGCCATTCAGGCGCGCCCCTTTCGTGTCCCCTGTTGTTAACTTCACCGTGTAGCACCCTGCTTTACGGCCATGCAATAGTCAGCAGGGACAAGCGGGAACATCAGCGCCTAGGGGAATTCCATTGAAACAGGACCGCCTGGCGCCGTATATATGCAGGGAAAGCTTAGGGATGGCCCATGATGACACCGATTGCCCTTGAACGCGGAACCAGCTGGCTGGGGACGGTCGGGCTGCGTCCGACGCGGCAAAGGCTGTCGCTGGCGGCGCTTCTGATCGGCGATGGTCAGGACCGCCACGTCACCGCCGAAAGCCTGTTCGCGCTGGCCGATGAGGCGGGCGAGAAAGTGTCGCTGGCCACGGTCTATAACACCCTGCGCACCTTCTGCGATGCCGGGCTGATGCAAGAGATCATCGTTGATGGTTCGAAAAGCTATTTCGACACCAACACCGGCGATCACCCGCATTTCTATTGGGAAGACGACGGTCGCCTGACCGATGCCCCGGCCGATCAGTTGCAGATTACCGGCCTGCCGAAAGCCCCCGCAGGGGCCGAGGTTTCCCGGGTCGAGATCGTGATCCGTCTGCGCCGCCGCTAAGGCCCGCGCTTAGAACCACTGGCCCGGCTCCATCAGGCCCAGATCCAGCAATTGTTGCGACGTCCAGTCGAACGGCACCGAGTTGTGCCATGTGAACCGGTGAATATCAAAGGTCGATCCGGCGTTTGATTTCAACGCTTTCGCGGTGCGGAACGAACAGACCGCTGCGGTCAGGTTGTGATGCCACTTGCAGGAATAGGTATTATATTCCTCGTCGTTGAACGTGTAATCCGGCCGCAAAACCAGCCCCGGCTTGGCCCGGAACAGCGAAATCCGGTCGATCTTGCGGCGCTTGGGCGGGATATGTTCCTCGAACCGCCAGCGCAGCCCGCCGTGGAAATTCAATTGCCGCTCTTTCGGGTGGTTCTGGTTTGCGGGGTCCGGTCGGGCCAGCGCGTAATAACCGGACCGGTCCAGTTGGGCATGTTCCAGCGACACCGCGTTCGGAAACCGGTCCAGATCGTCGGCATAAAGATCGATCACATAGGTCAGCATCGCGTCGCGGCGTTCTTCGGTGTGAAAGGCCAGCATCTCGCCGATGGTGCGGTGCTCGCAAAACGGAAAGAACAGATATTCGGCGTTATAGCAGTAATACAGCCACTGCCCCGGCGCGGCGGCGATCACCTGATTGACCGCATCCAGCAAGGCGCCGGGCTGATGCACGTCCATCGTTACCAGATGCACCTTGGCGTCGATATCCTTGGGCAGGGTCAGCTCGGGCGGGGCAAAGACCACCAGCGCGTGGAACCCGTGTTCCAAATGATGGCGCAGGGTGGTATCGACCTCGACCAGATCCTCGACAAGGATCAGCCCGACCGGCCCCTTGGCCAGCACGCTTTTGCCATTGATCAGAAAATCCGAAAGCCCCGAGAACTTCATACCGCCGCCATATCGCGTGAACTGCTGCCTTGGCGCAAAACTCATGCATATCGGGGTGTATTGCAAGCGTTGCGGGCCGGGCCGGTTTTCTATAGGACGCAGGGCCAAGACAAGGGGCGCGACCATGGCCGATCCGAAAAAGCTGTTTATCAAAACCTATGGCTGTCAGATGAACGTCTATGACAGCGAGCGCATGGCCGAGGCCATGGGCGGTTCGGGCTATATCGCCACCGACACGCCTGAAGACGCGGACATGATCCTGCTGAACACTTGTCACATCCGCGAAAAGGCCGCCGAAAAGGTCTATTCCGAACTGGGCCGGTTTCGGGGGCTGAAGGATGCCAACCCCGATCTGAAGATCGGCGTGGCCGGCTGTGTCGCGCAGGCCGAGGGCGACGAGATCATGCGCCGCCAGCCGCTGGTCGATCTGGTGGTAGGGCCGCAAAGCTATCACCGCCTGCCGGCGATGGAGGCCAGAACCCGCGCGGGGGAAAAGGTGCTGGATACCGATTTCCCCGAAGAGGACAAATTCGAAAAGCTGCAAAGCCGCCCCAAGGCCAGCCGTGGCCCGACGGCATTTCTGACGGTTCAGGAAGGCTGTGATAAATTCTGCGCCTTCTGCGTGGTGCCCTATACCCGCGGGGCCGAGGTCTCGCGTCCCGGTGACCGGGTGATGAGCGAAGCGCGCGATCTGGTGTCGCGCGGCGTGCGCGAGATCACGCTTCTGGGTCAGAACGTCAACGCCTATCACGGGCAAGGCACTGATGGCGGCGATTGGGGTCTGGCGCGGCTGATCCGCGAGTTGGCCGAAATCGACGGTCTGGACCGCATCCGCTATACCACCTCGCACCCGAACGACATGGAGGACGATCTGATCGCCGCCCATGGCGATTGTGCCAAGCTGATGCCCTATCTGCACCTGCCGGTTCAGTCGGGCAGCGACCGCATCCTGAAACGGATGAACCGCAGCCACACCGCCGACAGCTATCTGCGGCTGATCGAGCGTATCCGCACGGTGCGGCCCGACATCCTGTTGTCAGGCGATTTCATCGTCGGCTTCCCTGAAGAGACCGACGAGGATTTCGAGGCGACGATGCGGTTGGTCGAAGAGGTGCGCTATGGCCAGTGCTACAGCTTCAAATACTCGACCCGGCCCGGCACTCCGGCGGCCGAGCGGCCGCAGCTGCCCGAGGAGGTGAAATCCGAGCGTTTGCAACGTCTGCAAGCGTTGCTCAGCCAGCAGCAGGCCGAAATTCAGGACAGCATGGTGGGCCGCGAGGTCAACGTCCTGTTCGAAAAGAAAGGCCGCCTGCCGGGGCAACTGATTGGAAAATCGGATTATCTTCACGCGGTTTACACGCAGGCGCCCGAAAGCCTGTTGGGTCAGATCGCGCGGGTCAGAATCACCGCCTCGTCCAGCAACTCGTTGGCGGGTGCTTTGGTCGGCGTCTGATCGGGCCAACAGAATCGGCTTTGCCACAAAATCGCCTAAATGCGAAATCTGGAGACAATTGGTCCGGCTCTAGCGGAATGTTTCGCAACGCGACACAATATGTGGTAAAACTTCCTTCACAACTATACGAAATTTGCTAAGATTCAAAAGATCATAGGGATTGGTGGTGCGCCGCAGGCCTTTTGCGCGCCTACCGAAAGGGCAAAGGACGAGAGCTGTGGTAACGAGGATTTTCAAAACAGTCGGGGCCTGTCTGGGCAGCGTTCTTGCGCTGACCCTGATGTTGGGCCTGACAACCGGTATGGCGCAAGCCAAAGAGATCAAGGGTGAACGCTATGTCCCGACGATCTGGGTCGATCCCGATGGCTGCGAACATTGGGTGATGGACGACGGTTGGGAGGGCTATATGACCCCCCACGTCACGCGCGACGGGATCCCCGTTTGCCGCCGCGGCAATACCTGCGGAGTGATGGCGGCGGATCAACTGTTTACCACCGATCAATCCTATATCACCCCGGCGGGTCAGGCCCGGTTGCAGGAATTCTTCCGCAGTGCGACCGCCACCGCCTTTGTCATCGTCGGTCACACGGACTCGCGCGCGTCGGACGCCTATAACATGGGCCTGAGCCAGCGCCGGGCCACTTCTGTCGCCAAGGTGGCGCGAAGCGTGGGCGCCAATGTGGTCGATGTGCGCGGCTATGGCGAGCGCGCGCCGATCGCCCCGAACACCACTGCCGCCGGCATGGCCAAGAACCGCCGCGTCGAAATTCTTTGTATTCGTTAAGGGGCTGGACATGAAACTTGTAAAGGGAATCGCCCTGGTCGCCGCAGCCGCCGCATTGGCGGGTTGCATTGATGCGCCCAAGAAGGACAAAACCGTCGATAACTGGATCGACAACAAGGATCTCAGCCAGTTGCGTGCCGGGATCTGGGTTGACCCGACCGGCTGTGATCAGTGGATCATCGACGATGGCGCCGAGGGCTATCTGTCTGCGCGGCTTGATAAATACGGCAAACCGGTCTGTTCGGGCGTCGCGCCGCCGAACACCGCAATCGGCCCGTATAAATCCGGCTCGTCCATTCCGGATCCGGTCTGAACCAGACCCGCAATTCGCACAAAAAAGGACCGTGATCGCATCCGATCACGGTCTTTTTTGTTTCATTTTGGTGAAGACGTGCGACCAGTGCTTGCGTAATTGCCCTTAGCTTGCCACCATATCTATGCAGGCTATAGAGAACGGAGTCGTTTTGGGCATTAGCGCACTCACACCCCCGCCCAGCGCCGAAGACGTCCACGAGACGCTTCTGGAGTTTCCGGACAATCGGCTATTGATCGACCTATGCGGCGAATTCGACCGCAATCTGGCTCAGATCGAACACGCCCTTTCTGTTCACATCATCCGACGCGGCAATCTGTTGGCCGTGGTCGGCGACGGCACCGCCCGAGGGCGCGCGGCCATGGTGTTGCAACAGATGTATGCACGGCTTGAGACCGGCAAGGGCGTCGAAGCCGGCGACATCGACGGTATCCTCAGAATGGGAAATTCCGCCGATGGCACCGGGGTTCGTGATGGCGACCAGATGGAGCTGTTCCAAGGCGGCCAGACCGAGATCAAGACCCGCAAGAAAACCGTTGAACCGCGCACTGACGCGCAAAAGGCCTATGTGAAGGCGCTGTTCGAGCATGAACTGGCCTTTGGCATCGGCCCGGCGGGCACCGGCAAGACCTATCTGGCGGTGGCGGTGGGCGTGAACATGTTCATCGGCGGCCATGTCGACCGCATCATCCTGTCCCGCCCCGCCGTTGAAGCGGGCGAGCGTCTGGGCTTTCTGCCCGGTGACATGAAGGACAAGGTCGATCCCTATATGCAGCCGCTTTACGACGCGCTGAACGACTTTCTGCCCGGCAAGCAGGTCGCCAAGCTGATCGAGGAAAAGCGCATCGAGATCGCGCCGCTGGCGTTTATGCGCGGCCGCACCCTGTCGAACGCCTTTGTGGTGCTGGACGAAGCGCAGAACGCCA
>NZ_JBFHDW010000139.1:0-6818 GCF_041584535.1 Actibacterium sp.
ACTTTGGCGCCGGGAAAGTCCGTCTCGAACCGCAGGATGTTTCCGACCTCGGCGCCGCGCCAGCCATAGATCGACTGGTCGTCGTCACCGACGCAGCAGATATTCTTGTGCCCGCCCGCAAGCAGCCGCAGCCACAGGTATTGGGCGACGTTGGTGTCCTGATATTCGTCGACAAGGATATAGCGGAACCAGCGCTGGTATTGCGCCAGAATGTCGGGATGGGTCTGAAAGATCGTCACCACATGCAACAGCAGATCGCCGAAATCGACGGCGTTCAGGTCCAGCAGGCGCTTTTGATAGGCCGCATACATCTCGACCCCGCGGCTGTTGAACGCCGAGGCCTCGGACACCGGCACATTGGCGGGGGTCCAGGCGCGGTTTTTCCAGTTGTCGATGATCCCGGACAGCAGCCGCGCCGGCCAGCGTTTTTCGTCGATGCCTGCCGCGGCGATCACCTGTTTCAGCAGCCTCACCTGATCGTCGGTGTCAAGGATGGTGAAATTCGATTTCAACCCGACCAGTTCAGCATGGCGGCGCAACAGTTTCGCGCAGATCGAATGGAACGTGCCCAGCCACGGCATGCCCTCGACGGTTTGACCCATCAGGCGACCGACGCGGTCTTTCATCTCGCGCGCGGCCTTGTTGGTAAAGGTCACGGCCAGAATTTCATTGGTGTGGGCGTTGCCGGTGTTCAGCAGATGCGCGATCCGGGCGGTCAGCGCCTTGGTCTTGCCGGTTCCGGCCCCGGCCAGCATCAGAACCGGACCATTCAAGGTCTCGACCGCCGCGCGTTGCTCGGGGTTCAGGTCATCCAGATAGGGCGCCGGACGCGCGGCCATGGCGCGTTGCGACAGCGGAATATCCGGGGGGGCTGACTCGTTCTTGCTGCTCATGCGGGCAATCTAGCGCGGCGCGAAATGGAATTAAAGAAGTGTTCCACTATTGTTCCGCAATCCCGTGCCACCTGATAGAACGGCGGCAAATTGGACAGGTTTTCTCACCTGTTCTTGGCGGAAATGTAACAAAATGCTTTCAATCCCGCCGCGATGCAGCATAATCGTTTTTACACACGACCCCTTGGCGCCCGCCGTGCGCCCACTCTGAACGACGGAGACGACCCTTCCATGCCTGATTTCCAGAAGATCCTAATCGCCAACCGCGGCGAAATTGCTATTCGCGTGATGCGCGCAGCCAACGAGCTGGGCAAGAAAACCGTGGCAGTCTATGCCGAAGAGGACAAGCTATGCCTGCATCGGTTCAAGGCGGACGAGGCCTACCGGATCGGCGAAGGTCTGGGGCCGGTTGCGGCCTATCTGTCGATTGAGGAAATCATTCGCGTGGCCAAGCTGTCCGGGGCCGATGCGATCCATCCGGGCTATGGCCTGCTGTCCGAGAATCCCGATTTCGTCGATGCCTGCACCAAGGCGGGGATCGCGTTTATCGGTCCCAAGGCCAAGACCATGCGACAGTTGGGCGACAAGGCCAGCGCGCGGCGCGTGGCAGTCGAGGCCGGTGTGCCGGTGATCCCGGCGACCGAGGTTCTGGGCGATGACATGGATGCGATCCGGGCCGAGGCCAAAGAGGTCGGTTATCCACTGATGCTGAAGGCCAGCTGGGGCGGTGGCGGACGCGGTATGCGCCCGATCATGAACGAAGCCGAGCTTGAGGAAAAAGTCCGCGAGGGCCGCCGCGAGGCCGAGGCCGCCTTTGGTAATGGCGAAGGCTATCTGGAAAAGATGATCATCCGCGCCCGCCATGTCGAGGTGCAGATTCTGGGCGACCAGCACGGCCATATCTATCACCTGTGGGAGCGCGACTGTTCGGTTCAGCGCCGCAACCAGAAGGTCGTCGAACGGGCGCCCGCGCCGTATCTGTCCTCGGCCCAGCGGGAAAAGCTGTGCAATCTGGGCAAGAAGATCTGCGAGCATGTGAATTACGAATGCGCCGGCACCGTGGAATTCCTGATGGATATGGACTCGGGCGAGTTCTACTTCATCGAGGTGAACCCTCGCGTTCAGGTCGAACACACCGTCACCGAAGAGGTAACCGGCATCGACATCGTCCGGGCGCAGATCCTGATCGCCGAGGGCAAATCTCTGGTCGAGGCCACCGGCATCGCCAGCCAGTATGATGTCGAGCTGTCGGGCCACGCCCTGCAATGCCGCATCACCACCGAAGACCCGCTGAACAATTTCATCCCCGACTATGGCCGCATCACCGCTTATCGCGGCGCCACAGGCATGGGCATTCGTCTGGATGGCGGCACTGCCTATTCCGGCGCGGTCATCACCCGCTATTACGACAGCCTGCTGGAAAAGGTCACGGCCTGGGCGCCGACACCCGAGGCGGCGATCGCCCGCATGGACCGGGCTTTGCGTGAATTCCGCATCCGTGGCGTTGCCACCAACATCGCCTTTGTCGAGAACCTGCTGAAACACCCGATGTTCCTGAACAACGAGTATCACACCAAGTTCATCGACCAGACGCCCGAGCTGTTCCAGTTCAAGGCGCGGCGCGACCGGGCGACCAAGATCCTGACCTATATCGCCGATATCTCGGTCAACGGTCACCCCGAAACCGAAGGCCGCCCGCTGCCCCCGGCCGAGGCCAAGCTGCCGAAAGCTCCGGTCAAGCGCCGGGCCGAACTGCCTGCGGGCACCCGGCAGATCCTTCAGGACAAAGGCGCACAAGGCGTGGCCGACTGGATGGCGGCGCAAAAGCAGTTGCTGCTGACCGACACCACGATGCGCGACGGGCATCAATCCTTGCTGGCGACGCGGATGCGCTCGATCGACATGATCGAGGTCGCCCCGGCCTATGCCGCCAACCTGCCGCAACTGTTCAGCGTCGAATGCTGGGGCGGGGCCACGTTTGACGTGGCTTACCGGTTCCTGCAGGAATGCCCGTGGCAGCGCCTGCGCGACCTGCGCACCGCCATGCCGAACCTGCTGACGCAGATGCTTTTGCGGGCCTCGAACGGGGTCGGCTATACCAACTATCCCGACAACGTGGTGCAAAGCTTTGTCGCACAGGCGGCTGAAACCGGCGTCGATGTGTTCCGGGTGTTCGACAGTCTGAACTGGGTCGAGAACATGCGCGTCGCCATGGATGCGGTGATCGAGTCGGGCAAGATCTGCGAAGGCACGATCTGCTATACCGGCGACATTCTGGACCCGAGCCGCGCCAAGTATGACCTGAACTATTACGTCGGCATGGGCAAAGAGCTGAAAGCCGCCGGCGCGCATATCCTTGGCCTCAAGGATATGGCCGGCCTGTTGAAACCGGCCTCGGCCAGCCTGCTGGTCAAGGCGCTGAAAGACGAGGTCGGCCTGCCGATCCACTTCCACACCCATGACACCAGCGGCATCGCGGCGGCGACCATTCTGGCGGCCAGTGCCGCCGGGGTCGATGCGGTGGATGCGGCGATGGATGCGTTCTCGGGCGGCACCTCGCAACCCTGCCTTGGCTCGATTGTCGAGGCGCTGCGCAATACCGACCGCGACACCGGCCTTGATATCGGCGCCATCCGCGAGATCAGCGACTATTGGGAGGCCGTGCGCACCCAATACACCGCGTTCGAAAGCGGCACCCGCGCCCCGGCGTCCGAGGTCTATCTGCACGAGATGCCCGGTGGCCAGTTCACCAACCTCAAGGCACAGGCCCGCAGTCTGGGGCTGGAAGAACGCTGGCACGAAGTGGCGCAGATGTATGCCGACGTGAACCAGATGTTCGGCGATATCGTCAAGGTCACGCCCAGCTCGAAAGTGGTCGGGGACATGGCGCTGATGATGGTGTCTCAGGGCCTGACCCGGGCACAGGTCGAGGACCCGAAAACCGATGTCGCCTTCCCGGATTCGGTCGTGGACATGATGCGCGGCAATCTGGGCCAGCCTCCGGGCGGCTTCCCCGACAAGATCGTGAAAAAGGTGCTGAAGGATGAAAATCCCAACACCCAGCGCCCCGGCAAACATCTGGCGGCGGTCGATCTGGACGCCACCCGCGCCGAACTGATCGCCAAGCTGAACGGCAAAGAGATCGATAACGAAGACCTGAACGGCTATCTGATGTATCCCAAGGTGTTCCTTGATTACATGGGCCGCCACCGCGAATACGGCCCGGTGCGCACCCTGCCGACCCATACCTATTTCTACGGCATGGAACCCGGCGAAGAGATCAGCGCCGAGATCGACCCCGGCAAGACGCTGGAAATCCGCATGCAGGCCATCGGTGAAACCAGCGAAGATGGCGAGGCCAAGGTGTTCTTTGAGCTGAACGGCCAGCCGCGAGTGATCCGTGTGCCCAACCGCAAGGCCAAGGCCAGCGTCGCCAAGCGCCCCAAAGCCGAGCTGGGCAATCCCAACCACATCGGCGCGCCGATGCCCGGCGTGGTCGCCAGCGTGGCGGCGACGGTCGGCTCAAGGGTGAAACAGGGCGATCTGCTGCTGACCATCGAGGCGATGAAAATGGAAACCGGCATCCACGCTGACCGCGATGCGGTGATCAAGGCGGTCCACATCACCCCCGGCGCCCAGATCGATGCAAAGGATCTGCTGGTCGAACTGGAATAAACCTCCGCGCCGAAAAAATAGGAAAACCGGGGTCTGGAACGGCCCCGGTTTTTGCTTAGATACGCCTGACATTCAATTCAAAGGATAGCCCCCCGTGCTTGAGCTTCTGTCCGACCCCGCCGTCTGGGCCTCGTTTCTGACACTGACGATTCTGGAAATCGTTCTGGGCGTCGACAACGTGATCTTCATCTCGATCGTGGCCCAGCGCCTGCCCCGCGCCCAACAGGCCCGTGCCCGGCTGATCGGCCTTGGCGGGGCGCTGATCCTGCGGCTGGGGCTGCTGGCGTCGATCGCGTGGATCATCTCGCTGGCGGAACCGTTCGTGACCGTTCTGGGGCTGGCCCTGTCGTGGCGCGACCTGATTCTGGTCGGCGGCGGGTTGTTCCTGCTGTGGAAGGCCGTGACCGAGATCTTCAACGAGGTCGAAGGCCCCGAAGACCACGGCCCCGCCAAGCACGCGGCAACCTTTGCCAGCATCATTGCCCAGATCGTCGTGCTGGACCTTGTGTTCTCGCTGGACAGCGTCATCACCGCCGTCGGCATCGCCGACCACCTGCCGGTGATGTTCGCCGCTGTGGTGGTGGCTGTGGGCGTGATGATGATCGCCGCCGAACCGATCGCCGCCTTCGTCGAGGCGCACCCGTCGACCAAGATGCTGGCGCTGTCGTTTCTGGTGATGGTCGGCATGGCGCTGATCGCTGACGGCCTGCATCACCATGTCGAGCGCGGTTTCATCTATGCCGCGATGGTGTTTGCCGGTGCGGTCGAGGGGCTGAACCTGCTGCGCGCCAAACGGCGGCGGCGCGCGGTCTGAAAAAAATCGCGGGGCGTGCGGATTTTCCTCTTGCGGCCCCGCGTCCAACTCAGTAAATCACCGCTCACCCAAGGAAGCGGGCGTAGCTCAGGGGTAGAGCATAACCTTGCCAAGGTTAGGGTCGGGCGTTCGAATCGCCTCGCCCGCTCCAAATTCTCCCACGGGGGAATACATTGAAAGACGCGGCCTTCGGGCCGCGTTTTTTCTTTTTCGCACCGCCAAGATTTTCCGTCCGCCCCTCTTGCACCGGATCGGCCCAGCGGCTACATGATCCTCACCCAAAGGAAGCGGGCGTAGCTCAGGGGTAGAGCATAACCTTGCCAAGGTTAGGGTCGGGCGTTCGAATCGCCTCGCCCGCTCCAAATTTCTCTTAAAACTTGATGTGGCCCAGCGTGGCCCCTACACCTGTGGTAACACAGGAGTCGCCATGTCCGAACAGCCCCCCCTTCATCTTGAACCGACGCTGCGCACCTTTCCGTTGCCGGCCGATACCAACACCCAAGGCGATATTTTCGGCGGCTGGCTGATGTCGCAGATGGACCTTGCCGGGGCCAGCATCGCGATCCGCCGCGCCAAGGGCCGGGCGGCGACGATTTCGGTCGATGCAATGCAATTCCTGCGCCCGGTCAAGGTCGGCGACGAGGTCACGCTTTATGCGCATTTGCTTGAGGTCGGACGCAGCTCGATGAAGGTCGAGGTCCGGGCCTGGCGCCGCCCGATGAGCAGCGAGGACAGCGAGCAGGTGACCAAGGCAACCTTCACCTTTGTCGCCATCGACGAAAACGGCCGCGCCCGCCCGGTGCCGCCCGAGGCCTGAGGTCGGCGGCTATTGCCCCAGCATCCATTCGCCCTCCGGAAAGAACGCGTGAAAAGCGAAGGCGAACATCAGGTCATGTGCGACATCGGCTCCGGCAGCGTCGCGCACCCGGATGTTGCCAACCTCGCGCCCCTGCCCGATCTGCGCGCTATCCAGTGCCGAGGCCTGCCCCGCAACCCATGAAATCTCGACCTCCGCCTCGCGGATCACACCTTCGGCTGCCAGCCGGTCCAGCGGCCACGCCCGGTTGCCGACCCGGACCACCCGCATCAGCGCCGGAATGTCATGCGGCGGCAAATCGCCATTATAAAGGAATGGCCGATACGAGCCGTCGTAGCCGACATAGGGGTTGCTGCCATAGTTGCGTGGCCAATCGGGTTCCTCCATCACCAGACCCGCAGGATAGCTGGCGCGGAAGCTGTCCCAGCTTTCCATCCAACTTGGGATCTGCACCAGATCGCGACCGCTGAAATACCCGACGATGCCTTGGCCTAACGCCTGTTGCCACCAGCTTTCGGTCTGGCGGTCAAACATGATCATGTCCGAATTGCGCAGCTTGCCGGTCACCCCGAATTCCAGCTCGCCCTCGTCCACCCGCCGGTCGAACACCAGCGCCGAG
>NZ_JBFHDW010000140.1:0-6800 GCF_041584535.1 Actibacterium sp.
CAATGGCTGATCACCTGCGCCGCGGGCGATCTGGACAATGGCAACAGCTGGTACGAGCGCGTTGCCGAAGGCATGACGCGATCCGGCGCCACGGCGCATATGTTCGAGGGCGGGCAGGGGCTGCGGTTGCAGGTTGGCGATTGGACGCAGGCCGCGCCGGATCAGGATCAGGCGGCCGAGGCCCCGCCCGCGCCTTTGCCGACATGGGCAACCACCGCCTGCGCCGCGCCCGAACACCCGCCGCAATTGCTGTCGCCGTCAGATCTTGGTGGCGCCAAGGCATTGCCGGGCGAGGGTGGCCTGACCGAGGACGAGGCAAAGCTGCGCGGCTCGCGCCTGCATCTGTTGTTAGAGCATCTGCCTGATGCCGATCCGGCCAGCTGGCCGGATCTGGCGCGAAAAATCCTGCCCGACACGCCGGACGCCGACCGCGCCGCCTTGTTCGCCGAGGCCAAAACCGTTCTGACCGCGCCGGACCTGCAACACCTGTTCGACCCAAGCGCCTTGGCCGAGGTTGCCTTTACCGCCGACTTGCCCGGGCTTTCTGCCCCGATCCACGGAATTATCGACCGGCTGATCCTGACCCCCGACCGGGTGCTGGCGCTGGATTACAAGTCAAACGCCCAAATACCCGGCAGCCCCGACGCGGTGCCCGAGGGCATCTTGCGGCAGATGGGTGCTTATGCGGCGGCGCTGGCCCGGATCTATCCTGACCGGTCCATCGAGACCGCGATTTTGTGGACCTCAGCCGCGCAGCTGATGCCGCTGCCTTCACAACTCGTTGCAGATGCGCTTGCGCGCGCAACGACATCTTGACCTTAGCGGGGGGGCTACATAGGTTTCGTGCAACTTATCCGCTGCCAAGGAGAGCCATCATGGCAACCGTAGCTGTCACCGACGCAACATTCGACGAAGAAGTACGATCCTCGGACCTGCCCGTGGTTGTCGATTTCTGGGCCGAGTGGTGTGGCCCCTGTAAACAAATCGGCCCCGCTCTGGAAGAGCTGTCCGAAGAATTCGACGGCAAGATCAAGGTCGTCAAAGTGAACGTCGACGAGAACCCGAACTCGCCGGCTCAGATGGGCGTGCGCGGCATTCCGGCACTGTTCCTGTTCAAGGACGGTCAGGTTGTGTCGAACAAAATCGGTGCCGCCCCCAAGGCCGCGCTGAAGGGTTGGATCGAAGATTCGATCTGAACCTTAGGACATCACGAATTCGGGGCGCTTCGGCGCCCCTTTTTGTTTGGGCGCTTGTTCCCCGTGTTCTGCGCCGCCAGATAGGACAAAACGACAGGAGGCACCAATGGCAGACGATCAATTCCCCGGCTGGCACGGCACCACGATTTTGGGCGTCAAACGCGGCGGCAAGGTGGTGATCGCGGGCGACGGACAGGTCAGCCTTGGCCAAACCGTCATCAAAGGCACCGCCCGCAAGGTGCGCCGCTTGTCGCCCGGCGGGCATGATGTCGTTTGCGGCTTTGCCGGATCGACCGCCGATGCATTTACCCTGCTTGAGCGGCTGGAAGCCAAGCTTGAGGCGACGCCGGGCCAGCTTCAGCGCGCCGCGGTCGAACTGGCCAAGGACTGGCGCACCGACAAATACCTGCAAAAGCTTGAGGCGATGCTGATCGTGTCGGACGGGTCCGAGATCTATGTGATTACTGGCGCCGGTGACGTGTTAGAGCCCGAACATGACGTTGCCGCGATTGGCTCGGGCGGGAATTTCGCCCTGGCGGCGGCGCGCGGGTTGATGGAAACCGATCTGGACGCCGAAGGCATCGCCCGCAAAGCGATGGCGATTGCCGCCGATATTTGCGTTTACACCAACGGCAACCTGACCGTGGAGACTATCGAAAAATGACCGATCTGACGCCCCGCGAAATCGTATCCGAACTGGACCGGTTCATCATCGGCCAGAACGACGCCAAACGCGCCGTTGCCGTGGCGCTGCGCAACCGCTGGCGGCGCAAGCAACTGGGCGACGATCTGCGGGATGAGGTTTACCCGAAGAATATCCTGATGATCGGCCCCACCGGCGTCGGCAAAACCGAGATCAGCCGCCGTCTGGCCAAGCTGGCCCGCGCGCCGTTCATCAAGGTCGAGGCCACGAAATTCACCGAAGTCGGTTATGTCGGCCGCGACGTCGAACAAATCATCCGCGATCTGGTCGATAACGCCATCATCGAAACCCGCGAATGGATGCGCGAAGACGTCAAGGCCGCCGCGCATCAGGCCGCTGAGGAGCGGGTGATCGAAGCCATCGCCGGCACCGACGCCCGCGAGCAAACCCGCGAGCTGTTTCGCGGCAAGCTGAAACGTGGCGAGCTGGACAATACCGTGATCGAGCTGGAAATGGCCGACACCTCGAACCCGATGTCGATGTTCGAACTGCCCGGCCAGCCCGGTCAGAACATGGGGATGCTGAACCTTGGCGACATGTTCGGCAAAGCCTTTGGCGGACGCCGGGTGAAAAAGAAAATCACCGTTGCTGAAAGCTATGATCTGTTGATCAGCGAAGAGGCGGACAAGCTGTTGGACGATGAATCCGTGCACCGCGTCGCCCTAGAGGCGGTTCAGCAGAACGGCATCGTGTTTCTGGATGAGATCGACAAGGTCTGCGCCCGCTCGGATGCGCGCGGCGCCGATGTCAGCCGCGAAGGCGTTCAGCGCGATCTGCTGCCGCTGATCGAAGGCACCACCGTCAGCACCAAATACGGCGCGGTGAAAACCGACCATATCCTGTTCATCGCCTCGGGCGCGTTCCACATCGCCAAACCGTCCGACCTGTTGCCGGAATTGCAGGGTCGCCTGCCGATCCGGGTCGAACTGCGCGCCCTGACCGAAAGCGATTTCGTGCGCATCCTGACCGAAACCGACAACGCGCTGACCCGGCAATATACCGCGCTGATGGCGACCGAAGAGGTCACCGTCGGCTTTACCGAAGACGGCATCGCCGCGCTGGCGAAAATCGCCGCCGAGGTGAACCAAAGCATCGAGAATATCGGCGCGCGGCGGCTTTACACGGTGATGGAGCGGGTGTTCGAAGAACTTAGCTTTACCGCGCCGGACCGGTCGGGTGACGTGGTGACGGTGAACGCCGAATTCGTGCAGAAAAATCTGGGCGAGCTGCTGAAATCCGCCGATATGAGCCGCTACGTGCTCTGACTTCGGCGCAAATACACGTAATACGCCCCGTCGCCGCCATGTTTCTGGTGCGCCGGGGTGACTTGCAGCACCAGCGCGCCCAGCGGCGGCGAGGCCAGCCAATGCGGCACCTGATGGCGCAGAACGCCGCGCCGCACCGGGATCGGATCGTCATCGAACCGGTCGCGGCCCTTGCCGGTAATCACCAGAACCAACCGTTTCCCGTCAGCATGGGCCGACAGGATGAACCGGGTCAGCGCCGGATGCGCGCGGGCCAGCGTCATGCCGTGCAAGTCGATCCGGCCCTCGGGCGACAGCTTGCCGCGCGTCATTTTCTGATAGTTCTTCCGATCCATCCGCACGCTGGCGCCCCGCAGGTGATCGGCGGGATCGGCGGCCAGATCATGGGTTAGCGCGGGCAGGGTGGATTTTTGACCGACATGAAACCGACGGTGCGGCACCTCGGGTATCGGGCGCGGCGGGGTGGGATGGTCGTCCGGCATCGCATCGGATTTCAATAGCTGCTTGCGCATCGGCACGATGGTTTCGGTAACGCGGTCCCACAGGGCGCGTTCCTCGGGGCTGAGATGTCGTTTGCGGCGGGCCATCCTAACCCCCCGGCGCCAGGGCAAAGGCCCGATCAATTGGCAACAGCACCACCATCCGGCCCGGATCGCGGATCGACCCGGCTTGCCGCCCGGCAATTTCGCCGGTGCCAAAGAAAATATCGGCGCGCTGCGGTCCCTTGATCGCCGAGCCGGTATCCTGTGCCACCATCAGCCGCCGCAGCGGGCCGCGCCCGCCTTTTTCAACCCAGACCGGCGCACCCAGCGGGGTGAAGTCCGGATCGACGGCGATGCTGCGCATCTGGGTGATCGAGCGGTTCATAGCACCAAGCGGCCCCAGATTAGCGGGCACATCGGTGACGCGGCGGAAAAACACGTAAGATGGGTTGTGCTGCAACAGCTCGCGCCCTTGCGTCGGATTGCGCTGCACCCAATTGCGGATCACATCGGCGGACACCTCGTGCGGCTGATAGACGCCACGGCGCACCAGCTCTTGCCCGATCGAGCGGTATTTATGGCCATTCGCCCCGCCATAGCCAACGCGAACCGCCGAGCCATCGCGCAGACGAATACGACCAGACCCCTGAATTTGCAGGAAAAACACGTCAACCGGGTCATCGACCCACGCCAGTTCAAGCCCACGGTCGCGCAGCAGGCCGCGATCTTCGATCTCGGCGCGGCTATACCACAGCGCGCCGGGCTCCAGCTCGGGCGGTTTGCGATAGACCGGATAGCGGAACCGCGCGTCGGGATAGCGCGAGCCGGTCAGTTCGGGCTCGAAATAGCCGGTGAACAGGGCAGGGGCTTCGCCGCCGATCAGCACCGGGCGAAAGAACAGTTCGAAAAACGCGCGCGGATCGGGGTTCGAGCGGGCAAAGCCGCAAATCGGCTGCCATTCGGGGGCATTCAGATCGCCACATGTGTTCAGAAACACCGACAGGGCCGCGGCATGATCGTCGTCGGCCCAGCCGTCAAGGTCTTCGAATCTAAGGATTTCAGCACTGGCGCCAAAGGCCGCGACCGCGCCGCTCACGGTCAGCACCGCCGCAGCGGCGACAGCCCGCAAGCCACGGATCATTCCCCGGTTGCGACCAGTTGCCAGTTCGGATCATTCGATCCCATAATTCTGGCAAAGGTCCAGATGTCGCGCTGGCGCTTGATCTTGTTCGGGTCGCCCTCGACGATCTTGCCCTCAGCATCGCGCACGACCGAGGTCAGTTCGCCGACAAATTTCACCGAAAGTTCGGCCTCTTGGGTGTCGCGGTCAAAGGTGGCGTTCACCAGTTCGATCTCGCCCAGACCAACGAAGGTGGCGTCGATCGACAGGCCTTGATCCTCGCGCGCAGCGACGGCCGACAGGAAGCTTTCATAGACATCGGCCGACAGGAACGGCTGAACCGGGCCAACATCGCCATTTTCATAGGCCATCAGGATCATCTCATACGCGCCACGTGCGCCGGTCAGAAACTGGGTGACGTTGAACGACGGCTCGATCAGCTTCATCGCGGCCAATGCTTTGGCGGCGTCGGTGCCATCGGCAACGTGATCGGTGATGTCGGCATCCTGACCGCCTTGAATAACTTCGAATTCGCGGCGGGGGGCGGCGCGTTCAGCCGGGTTGGCGATGTCGACGCGCGGTTTCTCGAAACCTTCGCGTGTGCCCAGAACCGAGCGCAGCTTGAGGATCAGGAACACTGCGACACCTGCCAGAACAACAAGCTGAATAATGGCAGAGCTCATGGATACCTCGTTGGGTCGGGGGTTTGTGAATTGCTTAGGTTGCACATATGTAGGGCACAGGTCGCGTCAAGTCCAGCGACCGGGATCTGGCTGGGAAAGGCGAAAATATGTGGCTTTTGGTTCTGTTTCTTGCGGTGCCGCTGATCGAAATCGGTCTGTTCGTTCAGGTCGGTGGTCTGATCGGTCTGTGGCCGACCCTTGCGATCGTCGTGCTGACCGCTGTCATTGGCACCAGCCTGATGCGGGCGCAAGGCGCTTTGGCGATGAACCAGATCCGCTCAAGCTTTGACCAGATGAACGACCCGACCGAACCGCTTGCCCATGGCGCGATGATCCTGATTGCCGGGGTTTTGCTGCTGACGCCGGGGTTTTTCACCGATTTTGTCGGGCTTTTACTGCTTTTCCCGCCGTTTCGCGCGGTCGCCTTTCGCTGGGCCAAATCGCGCGTTCGCATCCAGACCTTTTCCACCCAACAGACCTATCGCGCCCCCGGCGACGACGTGATCGACGGCGATTTCACCGAAGTTCGCCCCGACCCCGATCCGTCGCTGCCGCCCTCGGGCTGGACCAAGCATTGAGACCGGCGTCACTGTCTGCTAAGGACGCTGCCAACCATTTACCTGTCAGGAGCATGACATGACCGATTCAGCCGCTGCGGCAGCCACTCAGCCGCAGGTCAAAATGAACATTCTGGGTCAATATATCCGGGATATGTCGTTTGAAAACTTTATGATGCAAAAGGGCGTGACCGGAAACGTGCAGCCCGAACTTCAGGTTCAGGTCGCGCTGGATGCGAAAAAGCGTCCGGTTGATAACCAATACGAAGTCATCACCAAATTCTCGGTCAAATCGCAAAGCAAGGAAGACAAGTCGCCGCTGTTCCTGCTTGAGCTGGATTACGCCGGTATTTTCCACATCGAAGGCGTGCCGGACGAGCAACTGCATCCGTTCCTGCTGATCGAATGCCCGCGGATGCTGTTCCCCTATGTGCGCCGCATCGTCAGCGACGTCACTCGCGACGGTGGTTTCCCGCCGCTGGCGCTGGAGCCGGTCGATTTCGTCGGTATCTACCGGCAAGAGGCTCAGCGCCAGGCCGCAGCAGCCGCCAAACCGAACTAAACTGCAAAGCCCCGGTCACGCCGGGGCTTTTTGTTTCAGGAATATTTTTTCCAGACCGCGTCATCGCCCAGCTTGGCGATGAAGTCGCGATGCGCTTGTTCCTCGGCGCTGGTCAGGCGGGACGGCAGCGGCGCCGGGCGCGGCTTGGGCCGCCATTCTCCGACCTCGATATGGCCGACCGTGGTTGTCGTGACCTGAACGCCCAGAACCAGATCGGGCTGGCGACCGCCGA
>NZ_JBFHDW010000141.1:0-6794 GCF_041584535.1 Actibacterium sp.
CACCGGCTGGGCCGTGACGCACCAGCTCAGCGTGGACGACACCGGCGTGCCGCCGCCGGGGACGGGCTTCGCCTACATGGTAAACGCCATCAACTCGGGAGGCGACGGGACGCTGGGACTCACCAGCCAGGGCGTGCTGCGCTCATAGGCAGCCGAGTTCACCCGACAGGCCCCATCCGCCCGCGCAATCACTGTGTCAGGCCCCTTGAACAGGATCGTGCAACCCGCCCGCGCCGCAGCGGCGCGCGTGGCATCCACCTTGGAACAGGCCGGGCCGCGACCATCGGGCGCGGCCAGTTGCTCGGCCAGATCGGGGAACAGCCGCGCGAATTCGCCGCCATGCGGGGTCAGGACGACATTTTCATGCAACAGCGTGAACAGGGTTTCGGGATCCTCGGCAAAACTGGTCAGCGCGTCGGCGTCCAGCACCGTCGCGCGTTTGGCGGCCAAGGCCACTTCGACAATCTCGCGGGTGTCACGAGTCACGCCCATGCCGGGGCCAAGACACAGGGCGTTGAAACGCGGGTCCGCAAGCACCTCTTCCAGCGCCTTGGCGTCGCGCACCTGTCGCAGCATGATCGCTGTCAGCTGGGCCGCGCATTCATCCATCGCCGAGGGCTGCGCCCCCACCGTCACCAGCCCTGCCCCGATGCGCAGCGCCCCGCGCGCCGCAAGCCGCGCCGCGCCCGAACGCCCCTGTGGCCCGGACAGGACAAGGGCGTGACCATGGATGTATTTATGATGGCCGGGCAGCTTATCCAAATTGCGCGGCGCCTCGACCAGCCGCACGATGCCCGCTGGCATCACCGCAGACGGATCCGTTTCAAGGCCGATATCGGCAATCACCGTCTTGCCGCAGCTCTCCGGGCCATCTGCCAGACGATGCCCCAGCTTTTCGGCATGGAATGACACAGTCAGATTAGCCAGGTTGGCAAAATCAAACGGCTGATCGTCGCCCAGCCAGCGCCCGCTATCGGCGCACAGGCCGCTGGGGATATCGACCGCGACAACCTTAGGGAAACCGTCTCTGCACCGTGCACGAGACTCAGCTCCGTTCAGCGCCATCGCAAGATGACGATGCGACAGGAAGGGCCGCGTCAGACCTGTGCCAAACAACGCATCGATAACAAGCATCTCTGCACAGCCTTCGTCAAACGCACCGTCGAAATGGTCATCATCGAGGGGAGTTACCGGCCCCAGGGGACACCATCGCTCATAATTCGTCTTCGCGTCCGGCGGCAGCTTCGCGGGGTCACCCAAAAGAAAGACCTCGACCTCCCAGCCCCAGTCATGCAGCAGCCGCGCGATCACGAACCCGTCGCCGCCATTATTGCCGGGACCACACAACACAACGGCACGGTGCGGCGCGGCCCGCAACGCGGGCCATTCCTCGAAAATCGCGGCGACAACCCCTTTCCCGGCGCGCTCCATCAATTCCAGTCCGGTCACGGCGCCCGAGGCGATTGCGGCACCTTCAACGGCGCGCATTTGGGCAGATGTCAGAAGTTCAGTCACTTGCTCAGGCCTCGAATTTTCAAATTGCACCCGTTTTGATCAAGGTGCATATATTTTAATCAGCACGTAGGGATTCCATCCGACCACCCGCTTGGCTTGAGCATAGCCAATTGTAGCCCGTCAATGAAAGTGGTCTGACACCTTGCAAAACCGTAACTGATCAGGGAGTCGAGTCCGTTGAAAAAGATTGAGGCGATCATCAAGCCCTTCAAGCTTGACGAAGTCAAAGAGGCACTTCAGGAAATTGGCGTTCAGGGCTTGAGCGTTATCGAAGTCAAAGGTTTCGGCCGTCAAAAAGGCCATACCGAGTTGTATCGCGGCGCTGAATACGTGGTCGACTTCCTTCCGAAAGTGAAGATCGAGGTCGTTCTGGCCGACGATCAGGTCGATGGTGCCGTTGAAGCCATCATCAACGCCGCAAAAACCGACAAAATCGGTGACGGCAAGATCTTTATTTCGTCCGTGGAACAAGCCATTCGTATCCGCACCGGCGAAGCGGGCGAAGACGCCCTCTAATCCAACGATTCCGGCCGGGCCGCCCATGCCCGGCCTTTTAGCGACCAATTCAGAGAAGGGAAAAGGTCATATGAGCAAGGACGCAGTTCTTAAGGCCATCGCGGATGAAGGTATCGAGTATGTCGATATCCGGTTCACCGACCCGCGTGGGAAATTGCAGCACGTCACCGTGATGTCGGATCTGGTTGACGAAGACTTCCTGGACGAAGGCTTCATGTTTGACGGTTCGTCGATCGAAGGCTGGAAATCCATCGAAGCGTCGGACATGAAACTGATGCCCGACACCGAAAGCATCTATATCGACCCCTTCTATGCGGAAAAAACGCTGGCCATCCATTGCTCGGTCGTCGAGCCGGACACTGGCGAAGCTTACGAGCGCGACCCGCGCGGCACCGCCGCCAAGGCCGAAGCCTATCTGAAATCGTCGGGCATCGGCGATGCGTCGTTCTGGGGCCCCGAGGCCGAATTCTTCCTGTTTGACGACGTGCGTTTCCAGGTTGCCATGAACAAAGTGTCCTATCAGGTCGATGCGCTGGACGCCGCCTGGAACACCGACACCGAGTATGAAATGGGCAACACCGGCCACCGTCCGGGCATCAAGGGCGGCTATTTCCCGGTCAACCCGATCGACGACGCTCAGGACCTGCGTTCGGAAATGCTGTCGACGATGAAGCGCATCGGCATGAAAGTCGACAAGCATCACCACGAAGTGGCCTCGTGCCAGCACGAACTGGGTCTGGTCTTTGGCTCGCTGACCAAGCAAGCCGACGAAATCCAGAAATACAAATACATCGTGCACAACGTGGCTCAGGCCTATGGCAAGACCGCGACCTTCATGCCCAAACCGATCTCGGGTGATAACGGCACCGGTATGCACGTCAACATGTCGATCTGGAAAGACGGTAAGCCCCTGTTTGCAGGCGACAAATACGCCGACCTGTCGAACGAGGCCCTGTGGTATATCGGTGGTGTTCTGAAACACGCCAAGGCTCTGAACGCCTTTACCAACCCGTCGACCAACTCGTACAAGCGCCTGATCCCCGGCTTCGAAGCCCCGGTTCTGCGCGCCTATTCGGCCAGCAACCGCTCGGGTTGCGTCCGTATTCCGTGGACCCAAAGCCCGAAAGCCAAGCGCGTCGAAGCCCGCTTCCCCGATCCGTCGGCGAACCCCTATCTGTGCTTCGCTGCCCTGCTGATGGCTGGCCTCGACGGTATCAAGAACAAGATCGATCCGGGCGAAGCCATGGACAAGAACCTGTACGATCTGCCGCCGGAAGAGCTGGCCGGTATCCCGACCGTCTGTTCGTCGCTGCGCGAAGCTCTGGACGAGCTGGAAAAAGATCACGAGTTCCTGCTGGCAGGCGACGTGTTCACCAAAGACCAGATCGAAGGCTATACCGAGCTGAAGTGGGAAGAAATCTATGCTTACGAGCACACCCCGCACCCGATCGAATTCAAAATGTATTACAGCTGCTAATACATCTTTTGATTGAATCTTGGATGGGGCGCCTTCGGGCGCCCCATTTCATTTGTGGCAAGAATAAGAACTTTGTGGCACCTATAAGGAGGCTTTTCTTAAAATTCGCCCTACTGTCTCCGCAATCTCTTGCAACCATAAGGATGTGAAACCGGTCTCAAAAGAGAATCGGTGTCTAATGGAGACAAGAAATGTCGGATCAACCAAGCTGCAACCGGGCGACGATCCTGTTTGACGGTGCCTTGCGTCTGAATTTCGTCGACCTTGCAGAAGAATTGCAGCGGCCGTTCCGCAATATCGCCTTGGAGTTCGACCAAACCTCGGTCGCCGAAGGCAGCCATGTTGTGTTTCTGAGCGAAGCCATGATCGTGCGTGTGGGCTATGCGCCGCAAGACGATTGGACAACCAAATTCGCCGATGCCAACCGTCCGGCGCAGGCGAAAGTGTCGAAAACCATCATCGACACGCTGTTGGAAGATGTCCGCACCGTTCTGGAAGTCACGGTCGAAGATGGCCCCGAGCGGGCGATGAACGAACGCACCCGGCTGGCTGCCTGCTATCACGTAGTGCGCCACCTGATGCGCCAGCACGAGGCCAGCATGGTGTATTGGAACCTCAGCGACACCCTGTTCACCACCGAGGAATTCGAGAACCCGACCGCGCTTAGCCCGGTCGAACCGGCCCCTGCCGCAGCCACCGCCACTGGCGCCGCGCCCTTCCCGCGCCGCCCGCAACGCGTGGCCGCCTCGGGCCGGGTCACGCCGCGACCGCAGATGGCTGGCTTTGCGCCTGCCGGTCAGGCCGCGTTCGCCACGGCTGAAATGCAGGTCGATGCCACCCATGCCCGGCTGGACCAAAGCTTTGCCGAGGCCGTGCATCTGCGCGACACCGATGCCACGATCCGCAACCGGATGCGCCAGACCTATCATGACGACGCCCGCGACGAAGAACGTCTGCGCCGCGCCCGTCACGAGATTTTCGCCGACGACCTGATCGAAAGCCGCGACAGCCGTCGCCCGCCGCCGCCCGAGGAAATCGGCCTGCTTGAGCAGCTGACCGTCTATGTCATGACCGTGACGATCATGGTTCTGTCGTTCCCGGCCGGGTTCGCCATGCTGATCTATACGGTGCTGCGGGGCGAAAACCTGAACATGACCGCCCGCGCAATGGCGCTGACCGGTATCGGGGTCGGCTTTACCTCTCCTCAGGTGACAGCAGCATTGATGCAGTTCATCTAGGCAAAGCCAAAGACCAGGACCCAACCCCGCGACCTGCCATCAGGTCGCGGGGTTTTTCTTTTGTATCAATTGGTTCTAAGCCGAAATTCGCGTATATCTCAGCAGACCCCAATCGCCCAGAACCCGGTCGATCGCACGCCATTGCGCGGCAAAGGCGAAATGGTCCAGATGCGCCCCGGCGGCGATCTGCGCAAGGCTGCGCCGCCCGTCGATCATTGCGATCAGCGGCGCACAGGATTTCGCCAGCGGCTCGGGGAATTTTTCGTCGCCAGACCGGATCGGCGCGGTGCCGGTCTTGGCGATCTGCTGCGCCAGCGGCCCCGGCGGCACGCCGATCAGATGCGGCACCAGCGTCATGTCAGCGGGCCGAGCCTGAACCTGCGCGCCGCGCCCGGCTTTGACCGCATAGGCCACATGCACCTTGATCGTGCCGCGCAGCTCTTCCGCCACCGCCATGCGGCCGATCCGGTCCAGCCCGTCCGGCGCGGTGACGCCCTCGGGCAGCAGGCGCGCCAGATCGTAAAGTGCGGGTTGCGCGAAATTCACCAGATCCAACCCGGCGGCCTCCAGCGCCCCGGCCAGATCGGTCACGGTAAAAGGCCGGTCCTGACTGTGCAGCAGCAGGTCATAAAACCCCGCGTCCGAGGCCTTGTGATCGACCAGATGCGGATTGACCGCGAACGGGTGACCTTTGGGCAGGCGTTTAAACACCTTGCGGGCGGCGGCCAGACGGTCTTGCGGTGTCATCCCCGCCAGCAGCGCGCCAAAGGCGTCCTGCAAGGGATAGACACCGCTGCGGCCATAGGGGGCATAGACCATCAGCCCGATCCCGCCCTCGGGCGCCAGCGCGGCGGACAGCGCGTCAAACCCCTGTTGCGGCTCTGGCAGGTGATGCAGCACCCCGCAGCAATCAATGTAATCGAACGGCCCGTATTGCGCGGCGTTCAGCAGGCTGTCGGTGACAAAGGTGATGCCGGTCAGCCCGCGCACCGCCGCGCGCTGTTCGGCAATGGCGCGCGCGGCGCGCGACAGGTCCAGATAGGTGATCTGATAAGGCTTGCCCGCCGCCGCCATCACCGCCGCGATCTGGATCAGCCCATCGCCGGTGCCCCCGCCCGCGACCAGCACCCGCAGAGGCTGGGACCAATCGCGCTTGCCGCCCCAAAGAAAGTGATCCATTTCAACAGGATGCGACGGCGATCCGGTGATCAGGCGCTTTTTCTCGTCTTTCGGATCGCGCTCGGGATAGGGGTATGCCTCGTATTGGTCCTGAACCTCGGTCACGAAAATCTCCTGTCTCGATCTGGCGGTATCATACGGAATTACCCGACCAAGGCCAGATGCTCGCGCATGGTCAACAGGGCGTGACTGGCCTGTCACATGGCTTGTGCCGGACCGTGGCAGGCGTCACCTTTCGCGGGTCAGGGGCACCAAGACGGGGACATATCATGCCGATGGAGAAATTCACCTTTCCGGGTCATTCCGGAGACCGGCTGGCCGCGCGACTGGACCTGCCCGAGGGGCCGCATTTGGGCACGGCGCTGTTTGCGCATTGCTTTACCTGCGGCAAGGACATCCACGCCGCCCGCCGGATCGCCCAGCGCCTGTCGGCAATGGGCATCGCAGTGCTGCGGTTCGATTTCACCGGGTTGGGCCATTCCGGCGGCGAATTCGAGAATACCTCGTTTTCCTCGAACGTCGCCGATCTGGTCACCGCCGCCCGGCATCTGGCCGATCGCGGCATGGCGCCCGGCCTGTTGATCGGCCACAGCCTTGGCGGCGCGGCGGTGCTTAAGGCCGCAGCCGAAATCCCCAGCGCGTTGGCGGTGGTGACGCTGGCCGCGCCCTATGACCCGGCGCATGTCACCCGCAATTTTGCCGTGGCCCACCCGCGCCTGCATGGCGATGGCTCGATGCAGGTCGATCTTGCGGGCCGCACCGTGACCCTTGGCCGCGACTTTCTGCGCGACGTGACCGAGGCCAATCTTGGCCCGGCGATCCGCGATCTGAACCGGGCGCTGTTGATCATGCACGCCCCGCGCGACGCC
>NZ_JBFHDW010000142.1:0-6754 GCF_041584535.1 Actibacterium sp.
CGGATCTCTAGCCCTTCGCGCGATCTGGACATCATTCATGCGCGGCTGGAATCTGTGCGTTTCATGGTGGAACAGTCTCGTTTATCGCAAAATCTGCGCAGCCATCTGCGCAAGGCCCCCGACATGGATCGCGCCCTGTCGCGACTGGGTCTGGACCGGGGCGGCCCGCGCGATCTGGCGGCCATTCGCAACGGCTTGGCGCAAGCGGGCGATATTGCCGCCGATCTGCCCGCCGAATTGCCCGCGCTGATTGTCCAATCCGGTGCCGCGCTGATCGGCCATGATGATTTGCTGAACCTGCTGGATCAGGCGCTGGTTGCTGAACCGCCGCTTTTGGCCCGCGATGGCGGCTTTATCGCGCCCGGCTATGATGCCGATCTGGACGAAGCGCGGCAGTTGCGGGACGAGGGTCGCAGCGTGATTGCACGGATGCAGGCGCAATATTGCGATACGTCGGGCATTCCGTCGCTGAAGATCAAGCACAACAACGTGCTGGGCTATTTCATCGAAACCACGGCTACTCATGCGGAAAAAATGCTGTCGGCGCCGCTTTCCGAGACCTTTATCCACCGTCAGACCACAGCCAACGCCGTGCGTTTCACCACGGTCGATTTGTCCGAGATGGAAACCAAGATTCTGAACGCGGGCAACCGGGCGCTGGAGATCGAAAAGCGCCAGTTCGAAGCCTTGCGTCAGGCCATTCTGGACCGCGCCGCCGAAATTGGTCAGGCCGCTGCCGCGCTGGCGGAAATCGACCTTGCCGCAGGGCTGGCCGATCTGGCAATCGGTGAAAACTGGGCCGAGCCGCATGTCGATGACAGCCGCGCCTTTGACATTCGCGGCGGTCGTCACCCGGTGGTCGAGCGCGCCTTGCGCAAACAAGGCGGCGAGCCGTTCATCGCCAATGATTGCGATCTCAGCGCCGGGGATGGCGCGGCGGTTTGGTTGCTGACCGGGCCGAACATGGCCGGTAAATCGACCTTTCTGCGCCAAAACGCGATCATCGCCCTTCTGGCGCAAGCAGGCAGCTTTGTTCCCGCCGATAGCGCCCATATTGGTCTTGTTTCTCAATTGTTTAGCCGGGTTGGCGCCTCGGATGATCTGGCGCGGGGGCGTTCGACCTTTATGGTCGAAATGGTCGAAACCGCCGCGATTTTAAATCAGGCGGACGACCGCGCGCTGGTGATTCTTGATGAAATCGGCCGCGGCACCGCCACCTATGACGGCCTGTCGATCGCCTGGGCCACGCTTGAGCATCTGCACGACGTGAACCGCTGTCGGGCGCTGTTCGCCACGCATTATCACGAGATGACCGCGCTGTCGGCCAAACTAAGCGGTGTTGAAAATGCCACCGTCGCGGTCAAGGAATGGGATGGCGACGTGATTTTCCTGCACGAGGTCCACAAGGGCGCGGCGGATCGGTCTTACGGGGTGCAGGTCGCCAAACTGGCCGGCCTGCCCGAAGCCGTGATCGCCCGCGCCCGCGTCGTGCTGGAGGCCTTGGAAAAGGGCGAACGCGAAGGCGGCGTTGGTCAAAAGGCGCTGAGCGGCGATTAGCCTTTCGGGGTCGAAGACACGCCGACCTGCGCCGGACGCAACAGCCGTTCGTGCAGCATGAAGCCTTCGGTCATCACCTGAATGATGTCGCCGGCCTTGGTGCCGGGAACCGGGGCCTCGAACATCGCCTCGTGCATTTGCGGATCGAACGCTTCGCCAATCTGGGGATTGATCAGCCGGATGCCGTGTTTCTGGAACACATGCAGCAGTTCGCGCAGGGTCAGTTCAACCCCCTCGATCACCGCCTTGTTCGCCTCGCGCTGTTCGTCCGACACGACGCTTAGCGCGCGGTGCAGGTTGTCGAATACCGGCAACATATCGCGGGCCAGTTTCGAGCCGCCATATTGTTCCGCCTCGCGGCGGTCACGTTCGCCACGTTTGCGCGAGTTTTCCGCATCGGCCAGCGCCCGCATAAAGCGGTCTTTCAATTCATCGCGTTCGGCCCGCAGCTCGGCAAGCTCGTCACTGTTATCTTCCGGCAGCCCGATACCTTCGAACACATCGCGTTCCTCACCCAGATCGTCTGATTGGATCGGGGCCGTTTTCTTTTCTGCTTCCGCCATCTTTTACCTCTTGTCCCGGCCGGAGATCAGCCTTCCGACCAGCTGCGCGGTATAGTCCACGATCGGAACAATGCGGCCATAGTTCAGCCGGGTCGGTCCGATCACGCCTACTGCGCCAATGATCTTACGGTCAGCGTTCATATAGGGAGACACCACCAAAGAGGAACCCGAAAGTGAAAAAAGCTTGTTCTCAGAGCCAATAAAAATGCGCACGCCTTCGCCATCTTCGGCAAGTTCCAGAAATTCGGCGATATCGCGCTTGCGTTCAAGGTCGTCAAACAGGGTCCGGATGCGGTTCAGTTCCTCGACCTCGGTCGCGTCATCCAACAGATTCGACCGACCACGCACGATCAGGCGCTCATAGGGCTGACCTTCGTCTTCCCACACCGCCAGACCGCTTTCGACCATCTCGCGCGCCAAAACGTCCAGTTCCTGCCGGCGGGCGCGGATTTCGCGTTCGATCACGCTGCGCAATTCGGACAGGGTGCGGCCTTCGGCCAGCGCATTCAGGAAATTCGCCGCTTCGCGCATCGAACTGGGCGTTTGCCCCGCCGGAGGCGTAAACACCCGGTTTTCAACATGGCCATCGGCGAAAACCAACACCACAAGCGCGCGGTCATGGCCAAGGCTGACAAATTCGATATGGCGGATCGGCGCCTCGTGTTTTGGGGTCAGCACCAGACTGGCGCCATGCGTCACCCCCGACAGGGCCGAACCAACGCGATCCAGCAAGCTGCCGACATCGGGGTTATTGCCGCCCAACGTCGCATCCAGCTTTTCACGGTCGGAACTGTCCAGTTCGCGCACTTCAAGCAGACCATCGACGAACATCCGCAGACCCAACTGGGTCGGAACCCGCCCGGCAGACACATGCGGGCTGTCCAGCAGGCCCAGATATTCCAGATCCTGCATCACGTTGCGAATGGTGGCGGCGCTGACTTTTTCGTTCATCTCGCGGGTCAGGGTGCGCGATCCGACCGGCCCCCCCGAATCCAGATAGCCTTCGACCACCCGCCGAAACACCTCGCGCGAGCGGTCATTCATCTGGTTCAGTATGTCGCTGCGTTCGGCCATCTATTCCGGTTCCTGACTGTTTCGCCATTAAAGAGGATGCCCCGGCGGCGTCAATCGGGCTTGCACCAGCCCGCGAGGCGTGGGAACACACCGCCAACCAAGCGAAAGGATAACATATGCGCCCCTCAGGTCGTGAATTAAGCGAAATGCGCCCGATTTCAATCGAAACCGGCGTTACCAAACATGCCGAGGGCTCGTGTCTGATCCGGGTCGGCGATACGCATGTTTTGTGCACGGCTTCGCTTGAACCGCGCGTCCCGCCGTTTCTCAAGGGCTCGGGCCTGGGCTGGGTCACGGCGGAATACGGGATGCTGCCGCGCTCGACCGGGTCGCGGATGCGGCGCGAGGCGGCGATGGGCAAACAAGGCGGGCGCACCGTGGAAATCCAACGCCTGATCGGCCGCAGCCTGCGCGCGGGTGTTGATCGCGTCGCACTGGGCGAGCGTCAGATCACGGTCGATTGCGACGTTATTCAAGCTGATGGCGGCACCCGGTGCGCGTCGATCACCGGCGGCTGGGTTGCATTGCGTCTGGCGGTGAACAAACTGCTGAAAGCGGGCGATATCATCTCGGACCCGCTGACCGATCACGTCGCGGCAGTGTCCTGTGGCATCTATGCCGGTCAGCCGGTTCTGGATCTGGACTATCCCGAAGATTCCGAGGCCGGCGTTGATGGCAATTTCGTCATGACCGGCCGCGGTCAGATGATCGAAGTGCAGATGTCCGCCGAAGGCGCCACCTATTCGCGCGCCCAAATGGACGAATTGTTGACCCTCGCCGATAAAGGCGTGGCCGAACTGGTTGCCGCCCAAAACGCGGCTATTGGGGGTTAAGATGCGGAAATTTGACGGAGATACCCTGTTGGTCGCGACCCACAACAAGGGCAAGCTTGAGGAGATCGCAGATTTGCTGTCGCCCTACGGCATCTCCGTCACCTCTGCCGGTGAGCTTGGGCTGGACGAGCCCGAGGAAACCGAAACCACCTTTGTCGGCAATGCCCGGATCAAGGCCCACACCGCCGCAAAGGCAACCGGCCTGCCCGCGCTGGCCGATGACAGCGGCATCGAGGTTCAGGCATTGGACAACGCGCCCGGTGTCTATACCGCCGATTGGGCCGAAACGCCGAATGGCCGCGATTTCACCATGGCCATGACCCGCGTCTGGGCCGAGCTTGAGGCGAAAAACGCCCCCTTCCCGCGCAAAGCCCGGTTTTGCTGCACCTTTGTGCTGGCTTGGCCCGACGGACATGACGAAGTGTTTGTCGGCCACGCCCCCGGTCAGATCGTCTGGCCGATGCGCGGCGATCAGGGCCACGGTTATGATCCGATCTTTTTGCCCGATGGCTATGACGTGACGTTCGGCGAAATGGATCGGTTCGAGAAAAACCGCATCAGCCATCGCGGCAAGGCGTTTGAAAAACTGGTTACGGCCTTTGACCGCTGAAGACTGGCAAAACGGCGGCTTTGGCCTGTATCTGCACTGGCCGTTTTGCATGGCCAAATGCCCCTATTGCGATTTCAACAGCCATGTCGCCGCCTCGATCGATCAGAATCGCTGGATGCGCGCCTATTTGTCGGAAATCGACAGGATTGGCGCCGAAACTCAAGGCCGCGTCCTGAACACCGTCTTTTTCGGTGGCGGCACGCCCAGCCTGATGCAGCCCGAACTGGTTGCCGCGATCATGGACCGCGTTCGCGCCACCTGGCCCACCGCCAACGATATGGAAGTCACGCTTGAGGCCAACCCGACCTCGGTCGAGGCCGGTCGTTTTCGCGGCTACCGCGACGCCGGGGTGAACCGGGTTTCGATGGGTGTTCAGGCGCTGAATGACGACGATTTGCGACGTCTGGGGCGGCTTCATTCGGTGGCCGAGGCCCGCGCCGCCTTTGATATCGCCCGCACAACCTTTGATCGCGTCAGTTTCGACATGATCTATGCGCGGCAAGACCAAACCTATGACGCATGGAAGGCCGAATTGACCGAGGCCCTGTCGATGGCCGTCGACCATCTGTCGCTGTATCAGCTTACCATCGAAGAAGGCACCGCCTTTGGCGATCGCTATGCCCGCGGAAAACTGCGTGGCCTGCCCGACGAAGACAGCGCCGGTGACCTGTATTTCCTGACCCAAGATCTGTGCGAAAAGGCCGGGATGCCGGCCTATGAAGTCTCGAACCATGCGCAAAGCGGCTCGGAATCACGCCACAACACGATTTACTGGCGTTATGGCGACTATGCCGGAATCGGCCCCGGCGCGCATGGGCGACTGACGCTGAATGGCCAAAGATACGCCACCGACACCGACCTTGCGCCGACCAGATGGCTGACACAGGTCGAAAGCACCGGCAATGGCGATCGCAGCCGCACAGCGCTGGAAGGTGTCGATCAGGCGGGCGAGTATCTGATGATGGGCCTGCGCCTGAGCGACGGCATCAGCATGTCACGCTATGCCGCGCTGGCCGGTCAGCCCCTTAATGATAATAAAATCAATATGTTACAAGATTTAGAGATGATTCAAGTCTTGGGCGACACCCTGAAAACCACCCCCAACGGCCGGGCGGTTTTGAATGCGGTCCTGCGCGACCTGCTGCCGGATTAAACCATGCGTATCGTCTGGCTTATCCTTGGATTGATGTCGGTCGGCCTGGCCGCGCTGGGCGCGTTCCTGCCACTTTTACCCACTGTGCCGTTCCTGTTGCTGGCGGCGTTCTTTTTCGCCCGATCGTCCGAGCGTTTGCACAATTGGCTGCTGACCCACCCGCAATTCGGCGACCCAATCATTGATTGGCACGAACGCGGCGCGATTCAGCGGCGGGTAAAATGGATCGCAAGCGGCTCTATGCTTGCCGCTTTTGCGATTTCCTTGGCATTTGGGGTGCGCCCGACGATCCTGATTATTCAGGCACTGGTGCTGGGATCGGTCGCGCTGTTTATATGGTCCCGGCCCGAGGGCTAGCGCTGAGCATCCGGCAAAGATCATCCAGTTGATCCAGATTATCATAGCTGATGGTGATCTTGCCCGCTTCATTGCCCGGAATGTGGTCGATCACGACCTTCATGTCCAAATTTGCCGACAAATCCAACTCAAGCGCCCGCGTATCAGCGTCTTTTTCGCCGCGATACGCTGGTTTTGCCTTGGGCGCCGACGGTTTCGGCCCTTTGGCCAGCTTTTCGGTCTCGCGCACCGACAGGCCGCCATTGATGACCTGCCGCGCCAGCGCTGCCGGATCGTCAGTGGTGATCAGCGCCCGCGCGTGCCCGGCCGACAGGCGGCCTTCGCGCAGATATTCCTGAACTTCTTCCGGCAATTGCAGCAGGCGCATTAGATTGGCGATGTGGCTGCGGCTTTTGCTCAGCGCCTCAGCCAAACGCTCTTGCGTATGACCGAAACGGTCCATCAGTTGGCGATAACCCTGCGCCTCTTCGATCGGATTCAGATCGGCGCGCTGGATATTCTCGATGATCGCGACTTCCAGAACCTCGGTATCGTCGAGATCGCGGACGATCACCGGCACTTCGTGCTGTTGCGCCAATTGCGACGCGCGCCAGCGACGCTCGCCAGC
>NZ_JBFHDW010000143.1:0-6740 GCF_041584535.1 Actibacterium sp.
CCGCTTCTCTGGTAAGATATCCGAACGGATCAGTTGGCCGCCATGGCGGCGACAAAGGCGTCATAGACAGCCTGACCATCGGGGGTTGCGGCGATCCAGGCGTCGATGGCGGGCTGCGTGGCGGCCTTCCATGCGGCGACCTGATCGTCGCTGGGTTCGATGATGTTCAGCTTGCCCGCGGCCACGGCCTCGGCGCGCACGGCGCTGTTCTGACCTTCGAAGGCTTCGCCAAAGGCGCTGGCGAATGCGGCGCCCGAGAACTGATCAACGGCGGCTTTGCCCTTTTCGGACAGGCCCTCGTATTTCTCTTTGTTCATCACCACCATCAGCGGGGTGGTGCCCATCGGGACCTCAAGCACGTTGTCGACGGCCTCCATGATCCGGAACGATTTCAGCGCGTTCCATTCGTTGAACGAGCCGTCAATCAACCCGCGCGAGACGCTTTCCGCGATGGTCGGCCCGGTGATGCCACCCACCGGCACAGCGCCCATTTGCTCGATGGCGACCAGCAGGTTCGGCGACGAGGCGCGGAAGTTCTTGCCATTCATGTCCGCCGGCAAGTCGATCCGCGATTTCGATGCGATCGCCTGCGGCGAGGTGGTGAAGATGCCGATGATCCTGAACTTGTCGAAATCGCCGTCCAGCATGCCTTGCGCATACAGCGACCAGATCGCTTCCGAGCCGTTTTTGGCGTTGGTCACGGTGAAGGGCAGCTCGCCCACGGTCACTCCCGAGAACACGCCGGGGTTATAGCCGGGAACGATAAAGGCGATGTCCGCGACGCCGTCCTGCACCATTTGCAGCTGTTGCGCCGGCGACCGACCCAATGTGCCGCCCGGGAACATCTTGACGGTCACCTCGCCACCCGAGGCGGCGGTGACGTTCTCGGCCCAGCCGGTGAAGACTTCCTTGGTCAGGAATGCGACCGGCGGCTCAAAGCTTGAGAACCGCAGGGTTTCGGCCGAAGCCGCAGCGCCAACCAGCGACGACAGTGCGATCGCAGCGGCGGTAAGTTTCATGAACTTCATCTTATTCCTCCCAGAAGTCAGTTTTGAATTGCACCGGACCATAGCCAATCGGCGGCCTGCTCGGGCGCGGTTTGCGATCAATGTTCACAAGGTGAACCAGTCACAGCAGCACCTTGGGCAACCACAGCGTCAGCACCGGGAAAGCCACCAGAATGGCCAGCCGAACCATGTCGGCCAGAAAGAAGGGCATGATCCCCTTGTAGATAGTCTGCAGGGTGATATCGCGGCGCATGGCGTTCAGAACCATGACGTTGATGCCGATCGGCGGGGTGATCATGCCGATCTCGATCACGATGACATTGATGATGCCCCACCACACCAGATCGAAGCCAAGGTGCTGAACCACCGGGATCACGAACGGCAGGGTGATGATCATCGCGGCGACTTCGTCGAAGAAGGCGCCAAGGAAAATATACAGCACCAACAGCGCCATGATCACGCCCATCGGCGGCAGGTCCAGCGCCGCGATGCCATTGACGATGATCGACGGCGCATCGGTGATCGCCATGAAATACGAGAAAATCGTGGCGCCAAAGACCATGATATAAATCATCGCCGTTGTGGCGCTGGCCTGAACCAGCACATCGGTCAGTTCCTTGACGTTGAACCCGTGCCGGGCGACGAGGAACAGAAAGGCGACGACCACGCCGACGGCGGCGGCCTCGTTCACGGTGAAGATGCCGGAATAGATCCCGCCCAACACAACGACCGACAGAACCACCACGCCCCAGCCCTTGCGCAGCGCTGCAAAGCGTTCCTTCATCGGCAGCTTCTCGATCTCGGCCCCGGCGTCGGGGTCGATCATCATCGTGCCGCGCACAGCGGCGATATACAGAACCACGCCAAGAATGGCCGGGATCAACGCGGCGGTGAACAGTTCGACCACGAATTGCTCGGTCAGGATGGCGTAAAGAACGATGATCGTCGACGGCGGCACGATGATGCCCAGCGTCCCGCCCGCCGCGATCGAGCCGGTGGCCAGCGACGGTTTGTAATTGCGCTCAAGCATCTCGGGCAGGGCCACGCGGCCGAAGGTGGCGGTGGTCGCCACGCCCGAGCCGCAGACCGCGCCAAAGCCGCCACAGCCCAGAATGGTCGCCGTCGCCAGCCCGCCCTTGCGGTGGCCGATAAAGGCGTGGGCGATATTATAGACGTCATTCGCCAAGCCCGCCGCGGCGGCAAGGTTGCCCATCAGCATGAACAGCGGAATAACCGCAAGGTTCAGGTTGGTCAGCGTCGCGGCGGGTTCGGTCGCCAGCAGCGACAGCGCCGGCCCCCAGCCCACGACAAGACCAAACCCCGTCACCCCGACAAACCCCATCGCAATACCGATCGGCACATGCAGGGCGATCAACCCAAGCATCAAAGCAAAGCCGATCCCGGCCACCAGAAGCGGATCCATAAGCGTCTCCCGTCGCTATCAAATCAGGTTACAGAACGGCGTCGCTGTCCATCGCCGGGCCGGGGCCTTGGGGCGTCTGCCCGGTTATCAAGGCCCGGATGTCTTCAACGGTCACGATGAACTGCGCCAGCACCGCCGCCCCCATCATCACGGTCGCGGCCCACCACCACGGGCCAACCGGCCAGCCCAGCACCCATGTCTTTTCACCGCTGGCAGTCGTGTCTCTGGCGAAGGGCACGAATTCCCAGACCATCAGCACAAAGAACAACAGCACTGCCAGACTGGCGAACACGCTGAGAAAACGATTGGCCCGCGCGCCCAGAACGCCACCCAGAACCTCGATCGAGATATTCTGTTTCATCATCAGGCATTTCGGAATGCAGGCGGCGATCACCACGGCCATCACCACCGCACTGATGTCATTCACGCCCTGCAACGGAGTGCCGAAAAAGAACCTCAGCAGGATGTCCAGCGTCACCATCAACGCCAACAGCAACAGTCCCAGAAACCCGACCAGCGCCATCACATGGACCAGTTTTTCGGTCAGCCCGCGCAATTGTCGATACATCGTTCGCTTCTCCCCCAAGCGGTGCCCTTTGTTCACTGTGTGAACGCGGGCACATAGCTTAGTTGTTGCCCAAACCGGAAAATGGTGCAATTTCGATGAACCTTATGTTCACGGGATGAACGCCCAAAGGAGGACCCGATGACAGTTTTCAAGCCGGTTCGCGCCCTTGAACGGGGCTTGGAAATTCTGGCCACGGTCAACGAACGCGACGGTCTGCGCACGCAGGACATTGCCGATGTCACTGGCCTGCCGCGCGCCACGGCGTTCCGCTTGCTTGAGACCTTGCAGGGCATGGGCTTTGTTGCGCAATCGCAATCCGATGGGGCGTGGCGACCGACACTCAGGTGCAACCTGCTCAGCTCGGGCTTTCTGGACAAGGCATGGGTCGGGCAGATCGCGATGCCCGAGATGATCAAGCTGGGCAGGAAAATCCTCTGGCCTCTTGATCTGGTCACCTTTGCCGAGGACGCGATGCAGATCCGCGAGACCACCCACAAGATCAGCCCGTTTTCCTTTGACGTCGGCATGGTCGGCAAGATGATCCCGATGCTGCACACCGCTGGTGGCCATGCCTATCTGGCCTTCTGCCCGGACGAGGAGCGCAAGGCCATTCTTGAAATCATGCGCAGCACCGGCAAGCCGGAACATGCGCTGGCGCATGACCCGATTACCTTGCAGCGCATTCTGGAACGGACCCGCGCACGCGGCTTTGGCTATCGCACCGATGGCTACAAGGCGCATACCCTGTCGATCTCGTTCCCGATCTTTCAAGGCGACCGGCCAATCGCTTCGCTGACTGTTGTGTGTCTGAAATCGGCAATCAGCTTTGACGAGATGATCCGCAAATACGCCGCCAAGCTTGAGCGCACCTGCCAACTGATCAGCCAAGAGGTGACGCGAACCGCCGAGGCCCGCGCCTGATCTGATCGCTTACGCCAGATCCCTGGCGTATGTCGCCAGCGCCTTGGCCAATTCCCCCGGATAGAACGCCCCGGCGCAATAGCGGTCAGGCCGCAACAGCAGGATCTGGTCGCGATGGGTGCGCAGGGTCTTGCCGCGCGGATCGGTGACCGTGCCGCCCGACAGCGCGCCCGGCGTGACGCCAAGGCCGGTATCCAGCACCACGCGGGCCAGCGGCAGGCCGCCAAGACGGTCTTGCGACAGCGCGGCCAGCGCCTCGGCCCCGGCCTGATCCTGCGCGATCAGCGCGAACCCCGCGCCCAACAGCGTGTCCAGCTTTTCCTCCCCGGTCGCGGTCTGCACATCGGGCTGCGCGATCATCTCGCCCACGATCGAACCTTCGAACAGCTGGGACTGCAGATCAAGGAACAGCCCCTGCGCACAGCGCGGGCGCGGCTTGAATTTCATTTGCAGCAGGTAATCCTGCACCCCCGGGAACGGCTTGAGCGCCTTCATCAGCTGCTCGCGGAATTTCAGTTGGTCCTCTTCGATCGGCATGATGATGTCGCCCATCGCCACTGCCAGCTGGATCATCGCCCAAGCGGGGTCGCGGCGCTCGGTGAAATAGCTGTCCAGCATCTTGCCCGAGGCACCGCTGTTCACCACCGAGGCCAGTTTCCACGCCACGTTCCACGCATCGCGCAGACCGGCGTTCATGCCTTGCCCGGCGAACGGCGGCGTCAGATGCGCCGCGTCGCCTGCCAACAGAATGCGGCCTTCGCGGAACTTGTCGGCGATGCGGGCGTGAAAGGTGTAGATGGTCTTGCGGATCACATCGGCCTGATCGACGGTGCGGAACGGCGCCATCAGCACATCGACAAAGCTGTCTTCCAGCACCTGCGCATGGGTCTCGCCCGGCAGCAGCATGAACTCGTAACGGCGGCCGCCATTCGGGGCGGGCACGCTGACGGTGGGGCGTTCATTGGAGCAGAAGAACCGCGAATGCGGCGCCTGATCGGGATCGTTCAGCATGTCGATGACGATCCAGTCCTGCGCATAGGTCGAGCCCTGCATCTGAATGCCAAGGCTTTCCCGGATCGGGCTGCGCCCGCCATCGGCGGCCACGACATATTGCGCACGGATCTGATGCGCGGTGCCACCCGGGCCTGTCAGGTTGACGGTGATGCCATCGGCATCCTGCGTCAGGCCGGTGACTTCGCTGTCGAAACGCACCTCGCATTTGTCCGAGGTTTTCAGATGCTCGTGCAGCACCAGTTCCATTTCCGGCTGGTTGATGAAATGCCGCTTGGGAAAGCCATAGGTATCCAGCCCCCGGCCGACCTTGGCAAAGACGATGCCCGCGTCATCCACGTATTCAGCGCCATCGCCGATGATGGTGCCTGCGACATAGGTCTTGTCGGCCCCGAACACCTGAAGCGTGCGCGCGCCTTCGTCGTCCAGCACGATCGCGCGCGGGATATCCATCGGCGCGCTGTTGCGATCCAGAATGATCGAATTGACCCCATATTCCGCCAGCAACAGGCCCGTGGTCAGGCCGGTCGGGCCAGCGCCGACGATGACGACGGGAATTTCATTCGGATAAGCAGTCATGTGTTCAAGTCCTCCTCCACGCGGCTTGCGCCGCGGCATATTCTTGGCCCCAAGCAACGCGCAAAGGCGGTTGCGGTCTATGGGTTTGCCCGCCCGCGTTCGCTTAGTGAACGGCGGGGATCAGGGCGTCGGCGGCCAAGGCGCCGGGGCGCGCCGACAGCCGCGCATAAAGGTCATGCAGGTTCTTCGGCATGTTCAGGTTTTCCTGCACCGCCCAACGCAAATTATAGAACATCGCCGCATCGACGATGCTGAGCTTGCCGAACATGAACGGCTTGTCGCCCAGCCTGTCGGACAGGATCGCCAGACCGGCCTGGGTTTCGGCCCGGCCAAAGACCCGCAGATCGTCCTGCGCCTTGGCGTCCGGCACGAATTTCTGCGGCACCCGGAACAGGGTAAAGCCGCGCATATGCACGCTGCCGACGATGAATTCCAATGCCTCGATCATCCGGGTCTGTTCTTCCAGATCGTCACTGAACAGCCCGGCCTCGGGGAACCGGCGGGCCAGCCAATAGGCGATGGCCGGGAATTCAGTCAGCAGCCCGCCCTCGGAACGCAGCAGGGCCGGAACCTTGCCCTTGGGGTTCAGCGCAAGGAATTCCGGGTCGCGGTTTTCCTTGGTTTGCAGGTTCAGCACATGCGCCCGGTAAGGGACGCCGATTTCCTCAAGCAGAAAGGCGATCCCCAGCGAACAGGCATTGGCGGCGTGAAACAGGGTCAGGGTCATTCGCGCAACCCCAGCTTGGCGCGCATCTCGGCCGGGGTGGCCAGATCAAAACCTAGATCCTCAAGAACGCGCCGGGCTTTTTCAACCATGGCCGCGTTCGACGGGGCCAATTGGCCCGGCCCCATCCAGGCCGCGTCTTCCATGCCGATCCGCACCTGACCGCCCGCCATCGCCGACATCGCCAGCATCTGATATGCCGAACGCCCGGTGCCGAACCCGGTCCAGATCGCACCAGCGGGCAGTTGATCGCGGGCATAAAGCGTGGTCTCGGGCGACGGTTGCAGCCCGTATTTCACCCCCATCACCAGCGAGCACAGCGGGTTTTGCCGGATCGTGCCCTCGGCCATCAGGTCTTTCATCAGGGCAATGTCACCGGTGTCGAATAATTCAACCTCGGGGCAGACACCGGCCTCGTAAATGCCCTTGGCCATGACGCGGATATTCTCGGGAGTGTTGATCACCACCTCGCTGCCGAAAACCATGGTGTTCAGGTCCAGCGTCGCG
>NZ_JBFHDW010000144.1:0-6720 GCF_041584535.1 Actibacterium sp.
GCAGGCTGGCGCGTTCGACGATCAGCGAATGATAGCGCGTGGCCTTGAACGGCGAAGGCAGACCGGCAAAAACGCCGGTGCCGTCGTGGTGCATCAGGCCCATCTTGCCATGCACGATCTCATCGGCGCGCACCACCTTGCCGCCAAAGGCCTCGCCAATGGTCTGATGGCCCAGACAGACGCCCAAAAGCGGGGTTCCGACCTCGGCGGCGGCGCGGGTCAGCGCCAGACAGATCCCGGCCTGAGCCGGATCGCAGGGGCCGGGCGACAGCAGGATTGCCTCGGGGCGCAGCGCCATCGCCTGCTGCACATCCATCGCGTCATTGCGCACCACTTTGACATCGGCCCCCAACTCGCCAAGATAATGGACAAGGTTGTAGGTAAAGCTGTCGTAGTTATCGATCAGAAGTAGCATGGCAAAGCGGCCTTCGTATGAATAAGGGGTGAACCCGGCGCGTGGTCGGGCTATACATGTTCAGAGCCGCGTGCCGGGGTCAAGGGCAAGAGCGGCCAATGGCGGACAAGCCAGAGCAGTCGGAGGCAAGAATTCGCATGACAAGCGTTGTGAAAGGTCTGATCTGGGGCACAGTTGCGACCGCAACCGGGCTGGTATTCCTGTCACTGGTGGCGCCCACGACGCAAATGCCGGGCCTGCCGGTGAAAGCGCCAGCGCAACAGCCATCGCTTGCGCCCGCGGCCTCGCCCGACCGATCGCCCGCCAGCCCCGAAACCGCCCCCGCAGGCGCGCCGTCCAGCGCGCCGCGCACCGGCGAGATCAAACTCTCGCCCGGGTCTGAATTCAACCGCCCGCCCGCCGATACCGCGCCGCAACTGCCCGGCACGTCGGCACCGGCCGCGCCCGGCCATGCGCCCGCCGCGCCGTCCTCGGCCCAGCCGGATCGCACCACCGCCGATACCGCGCCCGCGCCGCAGCCGATGGCGAAAACCGGCGCACCCGGCGCTATGGCCGCGCCCGAATCCACCGACGCCACCGGCAAGGCACCCGATACCGAACAACCGGTTCTGCCCAGCCCCGGCGCCGCCACGCCCGCACAGCCCGCCACTGAATCCGCCCCGGTCGCCCCGGCGGCAACCCGTCCGCCGACCGGCATCGGCGTGCCGGTTCCGCCCATCGGCGGCAATGTGCCCGGCGTCACCACCGGCCGCCTGCCGACAGTGACCAACGACGTTGAAACCCGCGATCCCGACACCGCCCGGGTCGAGGCCCCGGCACCGACCCCGGCACGCAAGGGCGCGCTGACCATCAACTCGGTGCCGTTCCGCCCGGTTGCGGGCAAGCCGCTGTTCTCGGTGATCCTGATCGACGACGGCTCGGGCGCACTGGATCGCGCCACGCTGGCCAGCTTCAGCTTTCCGGTGACCTTCGCGATCGACGCCAGCCGCAAGGATGCCTTTACCGTGGCCGCCGATTATCGTCTGGCCGGGTTCGAAGTGGTGATGATCCCGCCGCAATTGCCCGAGGGCGCGACAGCGAAAGATATCGAGGTCACGATGCAGGCCGGGATGAACAAGGTGCCACAGGCCGTTGCGGTGATCGAACCCGAAACCACCGGCTTTCCGGCAGACCGCACCTTGCTGCGGCAGATGGTGGCGGTGCTCAGCGACAGCGGTCACGGGCTGGTCACGTTTGACCACGGCCTGAACAGTGCGCAACAGATCGCCGAAGGTGCCGATCTGCCTGCGGGCCTGATCTTCCGGGTGCTGGACGCGGATGCGGAATCCGCCCCGACCATCCGCCGCTATCTGGACCGCGCTGCCTTCAAGGCGACGCAGGATGGGTCAGTGGTGATGCTGGGCCATAGCACGCCCGAGACGGTGTCGGCGCTGTTCACCTGGGCGCTGGACGGCAAAGGCGCCGATGTGCAGATGGCGCCGATCTCGGCGGTGTTGCTGAAAGACTGACCGCGCCCCCGGATCAGCGGTTGCGCAGTGAGTATTTAGACCAAGAAAAAGCCGGTTTCTTCTGAGTAAAAATATCCCCGCCGGAGGCATCGCGGCGGGCCTGACCGCCGCGATTTGATCCGAGCAGGTCAGCTGTTGCCCGAGCGCACGAACAGACCGGCATCCTCGGCGGCGCGGCGGATGGCTTTGGACTTGTTGACGGTTTCCTCGAATTCCGCCTCGGGGTTGCTGTCGTAGACGACACCGCCCCCGGCCTGAATATAAAGCTTCTCGTCTTTCAGCACCGCAGTGCGCAGCGCGATACACATGTCCATGTCGCCATTGGCAGCGAAATAACCGACACCGCCGCCATAGACGCCGCGTTTTTCCGGCTCAAGCTCGTCGATGATCTCCATCGCGCGCACCTTGGGGGCGCCGGACACGGTGCCTGCGGGCAGGCCAGCCAGCAGCGCCGACAGCGCGTCGTGGTCATCGCTGAGCTCGCCCACCACGTTTGAGACGATATGCATCACGTGGCTGTAGCGTTCGATGATGAATTCTTCGGTCGGGCGCACGGTGCCGATCCTGGCGACGCGGCCAACATCGTTGCGGCCCAGATCCAGCAGCATCAGGTGCTCGGCCAGTTCCTTTTGGTCGGCCAGAAGATCGGCCTCATAGGCGCGGTCCTGATCCGGGGTGGCGCCGCGCGGGCGGGTGCCGGCGATCGGGCGGATGGTGACCTGACCGTCAAACACCCGCACCAGAATTTCCGGGCTGGCGCCGATCACCTGAAAGCCGCCGAAGTTGAAAAAGAACATGAACGGCGACGGGTTGGTGCGGCGCAGGCTGCGATACAGCGCGAAAGGCGGCAGTTTGAAATCCTGCGTCCAGCGCTGTGCCGGCACGACCTGAAAGATGTCGCCGGCGCGGATGTAATCTTTGGCCTTTTCCACCGCGGCCAGATAGCCGTCCTTGGTAAAGTTCGAGACCGGTTCGCCGACCGGGGTGATCTCGCCCAGATTGCGGCTGGCATCGGGGATCGAGCGTTCCAGTTCGCGCACCGCGTCCATCACCCGCTCGGCGGCCTGGGCATAGGCGGCACGGGCCGACAGGCCGCTGCTGGCAAAGGCGGGCGACACCACAGTGACCTCGCCCTTGACGCCGTCCAGAACCGCCACGACCGACGGCCGCAGCATCACCGCATCGGGCAGGCCCAGCGGGTCGGGGTTGACGTTCGGCAGGTGCTCGACCAGCCGGATCATGTCGTACCCCAGATAGCCGAACAGCCCGGCGGCGATGGGGGGCAGGGCCTCGGGCAGGTCGATCCGGCTTTCGGCGATCAACGCCCGCAGATTGTCCAGAGGCGCGCCGTCCTGTGCGGCAAAGCTTTCGGGATCGACGCGGGCATTGCGGTTGATCCGGCTTTGGGTGCCGTGGCACTGCCAGATCACGTCAGGCTTCATGCCGACGACCGAATAGCGGCCGCGCACCTCGCCGCCGGTGACCGATTCCAGCATGAAGCTGTCTTTGCGGGCGTCGGCCAGTTTCAGCATCAGGCTGACCGGCGTATCCAGATCGGCGGCCAGACGGGCATAGACGACCTGATTTTGTCCGGCGGAAAATCCGGCCTCGAAGGCCTCGAAAGTAGGAGAGAGCGCGGCCATGTCTTGCCTCAGGGAATTTGTGCGTGGACCGCTTTGATTGCGGCTTCGTTCAGGGTCAGGCCCGCGTCGGACAGCCGGGACTGGGCGAAATAGGCGAACAGGTCTTGCGACATGCCCTGCGCGGCCTGGCCTTCCAGGGTCGAGCGCATGAACTGCGCGCCCTTGTCATCGGCGGACGGCGGCAGGATCTGCGTCAGTTGCAGCAGATAGACCGTCTGATCGCCGGGCGCGACCACGGTGATGTCGCCGGGGGCGGCCAGCGCGAACAGCGGCTCGGACAGGGTGGCGGGGGCGGTGGTGCCACGGGTCACGGGGGCGACGGTTTCTACCGGCAGACCCAGCGTGTTCAGCGCTTCACCTGCGTCGGCGCGGGCTTTCAGCGCCTCGGCTTTTTCCCGCAGGCGGCGGTCGATCTCGGCCAGTTGCCAACCGGCGATGGCGTCGGTGCGGACCTCGTCCAGCGGCCGCAGATGGGCAGCGACCACCTCATCGACGCGCAGCGCGGCGATGCCGCCGTCTTCGAGTTCGATCACTTCGGGGAAATCCCCGACCTGTGCCAGATCGGCGGCGGCGCGGAAGGCGTCATAGCCGGTGATCGAGGCATCCTGCCCGTCGAAATAATCAACGGTGCCCAGTTGCATCGCGGTCTCGCGGTCCAGCTCTTCCAGAGTGGCGCCAGCGGCCAGTTGGTCATCGACCTGAGCGATCAGATCGGCGATCTGACGGCGGGCGGCGTCCTGGGCCAGTTCGTCGCGCAGATCGGGCTGCGCTTGTTCAAAGGTGACTTCCTGCGCGGCCAGCACCGCGTTCATGCGGATCAGGGCCGGGCCGAAATCGGTATCGATCGGACCGACGACGCCCGGTTCGGACAGATCGAACACCGCTGCGCCGGCAGTGCCCAGATCGGCGCGGGTCACGTCGCCAAGGTCGATATCCGACAGGCTGAGGCCGCGTTCAGCGACCAGATCGTCAAAGCTGACGCTGCCGGCATCCAGACGGGCGCGGGCGGTTGCGGCGGCCTCGGTCGTCGGAAAGACCAGACGCTCGACCAGACGGCGCTCGGGCTGGATATAATCATCGCGGCGCTCGGCATAGAGATCGCGCAGGGCGCTTTCGTCGATATCGACCGCGTCCAGCAGCATGTCGGGCGTCAGCAGCGCATAGGTGATGGATTTGCTTTCCGGCGCGGTAAAGGCGGCGGCGTTGTCAGTGTAATAGGCGGTCAGCGCGGCCTCGTCCGGGGTGCCGACCGGCGTGTCCAGCGACGCGGCATCCAGCACGATCAGCTCATAGCCGCGACGGGCGCCGACAAATTCAAAGATCAGATCGCCAAAGGCTTCGGGCACAGACCGACCGGCCATGATCGCGCCTTGCAACAGCGCGCGGGTGGCGTCGCTGCGCAGTTGTTCTTCGAATTCGGTTTCGGTCAGGCCGTTTTGCTGAAGGGTAAAGCGATAGGTCTCGCGGTCGAAGCCGCCGGTCGGACCCTGAAACGCCTCATAGGCTTTCAGCGAGCGCGCCACTTCGGCATCGCCGACCGAGACGCCAAGCTGCACCAGTTCGTTATCCAGCGCGGTATCGGTGATGACGCGGGCGCGGGCGTTTTGCACCAGACCGTAACCCTCGGCCTCGGCCAGCGTCAGGCGCTGCCCGGTCTGCGCCTCGGCGGCGCGCAGTTCCTGCGTCAGCGCCCGGTAATAGCGGTCGGTGGAAATCGGCGTGTCGCCGACCTGACCGACGCTTTGCACCGAGCCGCCGAAATTGGTCACGCCAAAGCCGGTCAATCCCAACATCAACAGCAGAAGAATCCCCCAAACAAGGATATTTCCGGTTTTCTTGCCTGCGCTCATCGGGTGTGCCTTTCGTCAGCGAAACGATCCGTCGGGGCTGTGTAAGCCGTTGCCCGGATCGCCGCAAGCATGATGGCACCGCTATGGCGCCCGCACGGGGGCGCCACAGGCCGGATGGGTCGATTAAGGCTTTTCTTTCCCCCCCATGCGTGAAATAGGGAAGCGCCAAACGAAAACTCCCAAGGAGCCTACCCAATGGAGATTCGCGAGGCGCTTACCTTCGATGATGTTCTGCTTGTTCCCGCAGCCAGTTCCGTGCTGCCGTCGACGGCCGATACATCGACCTTTGTGACCAAATCCATCCGTCTGAACATTCCGCTGCTCAGCTCGGCGATGGACACCGTGACCGAAGCCCGCATGGCCATCGCCATCGCACAGGCTGGCGGCATGGGGGTGATCCACAAGAACCTGAACGTCGAAGAACAGGCGCAGGAAGTGCGCCGGGTCAAGCGGTTCGAATCCGGGATCGTGTTCGATCCGATCACCCTGACCCCCGATCAGACCCTTGCCGATGCCAAGGCGCTGCAAGCGCGGTTCAACGTCACCGGGTTTCCGGTCGTCGATGAAAGAGGCCGCGTCGTCGGCATCGTCACCAACCGCGACATGCGCTTTGCCAGCGATGACAAGACGCCGGTGCGGGTGATGATGACCTCGGACAATCTGGCGATGCTGACCGAACCCGCTGATCTGGAAGAGGCGAAAAACCTGATGAAGGTGCGGCGGATCGAAAAGCTTCTGGTGACCGATGGCGCGGGCAAGCTGACCGGTCTTTTGACCCTGAAAGACACCGAACAGGCCGTGCTGAACCCGACCGCCTGCAAGGACCGTCTGGGCCGCCTGCGGGTGGCTGCGGCGACCTCGGTCGGCGATGCGGGGTTCGAGCGCACCGAAGCCCTGATCGACGCCGGTGTCGATATCGTCGTGGTCGATACCGCCCACGGCCATTCCCAAGGCGTTCTGGATGCGGTGACCCGCGCCAAGAAACTGTCGAATGAGGTGCAGGTGATTGCTGGCAACGTCGCCACCTATGAAGCCACGCGCGCCCTGATCGACGCCGGGGCCGATGCGGTCAAGGTCGGGATCGGGCCGGGCTCGATCTGCACCACGCGGATGGTGGCGGGTGTGGGTGTGCCGCAGCTGACCGCGATCATGGATTGCGCTGCTGGTGCTCGCGACAGCGGCACGCCGATCATCGCTGACGGCGGCATCAAGTTCTCGGGCGATTTTGCCAAGGCGATTGCCGCCGGTGCCCATTGCGCCATGGTTGGCAGCATGATCGCCGGCACCGACGAAAGCCCGGGCGA
>NZ_JBFHDW010000145.1:0-6713 GCF_041584535.1 Actibacterium sp.
AGCTTTCTGTTCAGCCAGTAAACGGAATAATGCGCATCCGCCACCAACTGGGATAGCTCGTCTTTAGCCTGAATTTGCCGCATCTATGTCTCCTCAACGGTTCACCGGAATGACACTCATCGCTCCCTGTCTTAACGAGACTACATCCATGCGCGTCAGAAAATCAACTACTTTGTAGATTTTCTGGCACAACCGCAGAATCTCAATGTATTTAGTAGATTTATGCGCTAAACCCGACAAAACCACAGGCAACAGGAAGTGTAATGCACAAGCCGGAACACCATAAAAAATCTGAATCGAATCTGGACGAAGGCGTGCGGGACAAGCGCAAAGCGCTGGTAGAAAAACAGATTATGGAGCAGGCCTGTCTGCTTTTTGCCGAAAAAGGCTATGGCGGCACAACCCTGACCGATATCGCAGAAACCGTCGGCCTGACCCGTGCAGCAATTTACTACTATTTCCGCAACAAAGAAAACTTGCTTGAAGCGATCATGGAGGACGTTACCAGCGCCCCCATCCGCGAAATAGCCGACTGGGCCGAAACCGCGCCGAACGAAAGCGGCGGCCGCCTGAAAAGTTTTGTTGAAATGCGAATTCGTGGCGTCCTTAGCCGTCAGGCGCAAATGCGGGTCATGGAAGTGGCCGAAGCCGCCCTGCCAGCCGAGCTTGCACAACGCCACAAAGCGGGCAAACGCCGCATTCTGGAAGAATACCGGAATATCATCAAGGAAGGCATGCTGCGCGGAGAATTCCGCGCGCAGGACGATCGCGTCGCTGCGCTGGCGATTATTGGCATGGTGAACTGGACAGCCTCTTGGTTCACCGCAGGGCGTGGCAAAGAACTGGATGAGGTCGCGGCGCAAATCGCCAATATGGCGCTACAATCGGTAATCATGCCGCAATCGCGGAACGCCTCGTTTGTAGATGCGCCCACCGCGATCCAGACGCTGCGCAACGATTTGGATCAACTGGCCCTGCTTATCAATCAGGACATGGCCTAGCCCGCGCCGGGCCTGTCTCGTCGGACCTATTTCCGAAAGCGATTCAGGCCGCCGCCGCGCATCACCGATCCCGGCAGCGGGTGGCCGACGATATCCTCGGCCAGCAGCGCGCAATCGATCAACGCGTCCAGATCGACGCCGGTGTCGATGCCCATTTCCTCGCACAGAAACACCAGATCCTCGGTGCAGACATTGCCCGCTGCGCCTTGGTGGCCAGCGAACGGACACCCGCCCAGACCCGCCACGGCAGTGTCGAACATGCGCACACCCATTTCCAGACCGGCATAGGCATTGGCGATGCCCAGCCCGCGCGTGTCATGCAGGTGCAGCAGCAGTTCCAGATCGGGATGGGCCTCGCGGATTGCGCCGACGACACGCTTGATGCTTTCGGGCGTCGCCCAGGCCATCGTGTCGCCCAGCCCCATATGGTCGATTTCCTCGCCATGGTCCTGCGCGATGGCAAGCAGTTCACCCACCAGTTGAACCACCCGTTCGGGGGGAACGTCGCCTTCGAAATTGCATCCGAAGGCTGCGGTGATAAAGCCGCGCTTCACCTTAATCCCGGCGGCCTGATACATCGCGATCAGGTCGTCCTGCGCCGCGCGCTGTTGTTCCGGCACGCGGTTCTGGTTGCGCTTGAGAAACGCGGTCGAGGCATAGAGGTTCAGCGACCCGTTGATCGTCAGCCGGTCGGCATGGGTCAGCGCCCGCTGAAAGCCCTTCTGGTTCAGCCAAAGCGCGGTGAAATGCACGTCCGGCACCGGCCGAAAACCTTCGACCACCTGATCGGCATCGGCCATACCCGGCACCGCCTTGGGATTCACGAAAGACGCCACCTGAATATGCTTCAGCCCGGTTTGCGCAAGGCGATCGACCAGTTCGATCTTTCTTGCGGTCGGGATGGTGGCGGCTTCGATCTGGAATCCTTCACGCGGGCCTTCTTCGTTCAGGTAGACGGATTTCGGCAGGTCGGACATAGGTCTCTCCTATTGGCGCAAGGCGCTTAGATCGCGACTTCGTCGGACTTGTAGACATACAGCCAGTGATAGCGGTCATGAATCGGCGCCCGGCCCCATTCGCGCTCAAGATAGGTCTGAGCACCCTCTTCGGTGCCCAGCTCGCTTGAGTGGAAACGGTCGGTGTTGTCACGCGCGCCCAGAACCATTTTGCTGGTGCGTTCGATCCGCGCGGCCTCATAGCGCCGGAACCCGGCTTTCGGATCGCCGTTCTCCGCTTCCAGACAGCGACCCAGAACCACGCCATCCTCGATGGACATCACCGCGCCCTGCGCAAGGAAAGGCAGCGTCGGGTGACAGGCGTCGCCCATCAGGGTGACACGATCCTGCGTCCATGCGGGCATCGGGTCGCGCACCATCAGCGCCCATTTCAGCAATGTCGGGGCACAGTTGATGATCGTGTGGATATCGGGGTGCCAGCCTTTGAAATCATTCGAGCATTCCTCACGGGTGCCCTCGATGTTCCAGCCTTCTTCCTGCCAGTCCTGACGGTCGATCGTCGCCACGAAATTCAACAGCTTGGCGTTGCGCAACGGATAGGTCACGACATGGCCGCCGGGGCCGATCCAGGTGTTGCCGACCATCGCTTGCAGGTGCTCGGGCAACAGTTCCATCGGGATGACGGCACGCCAGGTGATCATGCCCGAGAAGGCCGGCTTGACGCCGCCCCACATCTGTTCGCGGATCTGCGAGCGCACCCCGTCGGCGCCGATCAGCGCGCTGCCCCGCACGGTCGAGCCGTCATCCAGCGTCAGGGTGACACCGTCTTCGTCCTGGGTGAACCCGGTGGCGCGTTTGCCCAGATGCACCGCATCGGGCTTGATCGCGCGCACGCCGTCAACCAGCACATCCAGAAGATCGGGGCGATATACGGTCAGATAGGGAAAACCATATTCCGTCATGGCCGCCTCGCCGAGGTCGAACATCGGCCACGAACGACCGGTATTCCACAGGCGGAACTGCTTTTTCTCGGGCTTGCAGGACAGCGCGTTCAGGCGGTCGAACACCCCCAGAGCATTCAGCGAACGCGCACCGTTCGGGCTGATCTGCACCCCGGCGCCAACCTCGGTCAAGGCCGGAGCTTGTTCATAGACCTCGACATCGAAGCCCTTTTTCAGAAGCGCCAGCGCCGCCGAGGCGCCGCCGATGCCGCTTCCGGCGATAAGGATGGGACGGGATTTGGTCATGGGAAAACCTTTGTCTTTCAGACGGATGGGCGTTACGGCGGTCAGGCGATTTCTTCGCGCAACCAGCCAAGTTTCTCGAATACCGGTTTGTCAGTGACGCGCAGAAGCACGGCATCGTCGGCGGGCTCATGTCGATAGGGTCGCCATGCCGGAACCGCGATCACATCGCCGCGCGCCCACGGTAGAACCGTGTCACCGACGATGGTCTGGCCGCGCCCCTCGACCACCGCGAACAGGCTGTTGGCCGTCGTGCGCATGGTCTTGGTCGCGCCCGCGACAAGCCGCTGCATATACAGCCGCACGGTCGCAAGCGCCGGGTCACCCAGTTCGATCTGGGCGGCGCACATGCCGCCCGCGTCGTCGGAGCTGTGCGCAAGCCCGGCAAGGCTGTCTTCCCAGCGGAACGCCACCGGCGAAACCTCGACATCCTCGACCGTGCTTTCCAGACCGTCGGGATGGCGCTCAAAGAACATCGGCTCCAACAGATGCACCGCCGGCACGTCCAGAAAATCCAGCCAATAGCAATCGTCGCTGCCAGCATTCTCATGCGCGTGCCAGGCCCAGTTCGGCGTCAGCAGAACATCGCCCGGACGCATTTCGACGCGTTTGCCATTCACCGTGGTCGTGGTTCCGCGCCCATCGAGGATCAGCCGCAAAGCGTTCGGCGTGTGCCGGTGAGACTTGGCGATCTCGCCGGGTTTGACCATCTGATAGGCCGCCACCAGCGTGCGCACGGTGGCATAGCGGTTGCCTTCGACCGGGTTGCGCATCGTCAGGTTTCTGCGCTCGGCGAATTCGGTGCTGACCAGATCGCCCGCAGCGTCCAGAACCGGATGCACCTCGGCGTAATGCCAGACATGCGGCAGAAAGTTCTGTTCGGGCGTCGGCCACAGCGCCGGAAAGCGGCGGTGCCAGCCGCCTTCCATATGCATGCCGTCAAAGCGCGAATACAGTTCGTCCAGAGTTTGCGGTTTGGTCATGGCTTTGCTCACGTCTTTTTCACAAGCTGGTAAGGCTCGGCAAAGATCTCGGTCGATCCGCCGGTGCCCTGCACCACGGGGACGTTCATCTCGCCGCAGCCGTCAATCGTGATACGGATGGTTTCGCCATCCTTGACCGGGCCGACGCCTTCGGGCGTGCCGGTGGCGATGATGTCGCCGGGGTAAAGTGTCATCACCGCCGAGGCCATGGCGATCATGCCGGGAATATCCAGCACCAGATCGCGGGTATTGGCGTCCTGGCGCAATTCACCATCGACCCACAGCTGCATCCGCAACTCGGCCGGGTTCGGAAGTTCATCTGCCGTGGTGATCCACGGACCGACGGGGCAGAAGGTGTCATAGGCCTTGCGCGCGACGCGCTCTTCCCGGCCACGCACCACCATGTCCAGCAGACAGGCATAGCCAAAGACATAGTCGCGCCAGTCTTCGCGGGCGACGTTGCGGGCGGTCTTGCCGATGACGATGGCCAGTTCGCTTTCGTGATGCACTTCGCGGCCCGGCGTTTCCGGCAGGATGATCGGTTCGCCCGCGCCGGACAGCGACGAGTTCGGCTTCAAAAAGAACCCCTGCCCCGTCGCGCGATAGCCGGCGCCCATCTCGGCGCCATGGGCGTGATAGTTGACCGGAAAGGCCACAACCTTGTTCGGCCACGGCACCGGGGTGCGCAGAGTCACATCGGACAGCGGCACAGGCGTGCCTTCGGCGGCGGCGCGTTCCAGCGCCGGACGCAGCCGTTGGAAATCCGCAATCAGTCGGGTCGGGCCGACCGGCGGCCATTCCGCGGGGTCGACACCTGCCGCCTCGGTCACGTCAACGATCTGCGAGCCGGTGACCACACCAATGCGGTCCTTATCAAATCGGGCGAGTTTCACGCGCTTTCCTCATTCTACTGTATAGAACCTTGTTCCCCTTAATGGAATAAGACAAGAAACCCCCTGTTGTCAACGCCTCTGCACCCAAGGCCGTCAATCCGGCCCATTGCCCCCCGACCAAAGACCCCGGCCCACCGCCTGACCCAACAGGCTCGGCGGCACCCCTCGCCAAAAAATGCCCCATCTGGCTGGTATTTTGGCAGCAAAGGTCCCGCGCTGGCCGCAGGCTGAAAATGCTGACGTCCGCGACAAGGATCGGCACCGGCTGGCACCAGACCGGTTCTGACCAGTCCCCGCGTCGGAAGGCAGCCTCGCGCCGCGGGCAGAACGCCCTGCGGCAATGATTCGCTGGCGCCTGCCGATTGTTTGCCCGGAATTACCGCAGCTTGGCGCGGCGGGTTGACAGGTTGACCCCTCATCCGATAATTAGAACACTATTCTATCTAGCAGAATATATCGAGGTAACGATGACAAGCACTCCCGCCACGGCCCTCCCCCCTGCCGCATTGCTGGAAGGCGTGCGCGTGCTGGACCTTACCAATGTGCTGTCAGGACCGTTTTGCACCTATCAACTGGCGCTGCTGGGCGCCGAAGTCATCAAGGTCGAGAACCCCGACGGCGGTGACCTTGCGCGGCGTCTCGGGGCCTCGGCTGCATTGAACGCGCAACTGATGGGCGCCTCGTTTCAAGCCCAGAACGCCGGTAAGAAATCACTGGCGCTAGACTTGAAAAGCGATGAAGGCCGGGAAATCTTTCTGAACCTCGTCTGCAGCGCCGATGTGCTGGTCGAGAACTTTCGCCCCGGTGTCATGCAGCGGCTGGGCTTGGGGTATGAGGCGCTGTCGGCGCTGAACCCACGGCTGATCTACACCGCGATTTCGGGCTTTGGCCAAGCTGGCCCGCTTAAGAACAACCCGGCTTACGACCAGATCATTCAAGGCATGTCCGGCATCATGTCGGTGACCGGCACGCCCGACACCGCGCCGCTGCGGGTGGGCTATCCGGTGGCCGACACGATTGGCGGCCTGACCGGGGCGTTCGCCACGCTGGCCGCGCTGTTTTCAGCGCAGAGAACCGGCAAGGGCCAATTCATCGACGTGTCGATGCTGGATTCCTCGATCGTCTCGATGGGCTGGATCGTGTCGAACTTTCTTGCCGCCGACGTCCAGCCGACGCCCATCGGCAACGAAAACATGACCGCCGCCCCTTCGGGCACCTTTGTGGCCGCCGATGGCCCGCTGAACATCGCCGCCAACAAGGACGAGCAGTTCCACAAGCTGTGCGATCTGCTGGACCGCGCCGACCTGCCCCTTGATCCGCGCTTTAGCGAACGCGAGACCCGCAAGCGCAACCGCGCCGCCCTGAATGCCGAGATCAACGCCGCACTGGCGGCCAACACGGTCGAACACTGGGTCGCGGCCCTGACCCGCCACGGTGTGCCCGCTGGCCCGGTTCTGAGCGTTCCGCAGGTGTTGGCCCACCCTCAGATCACCGGACGCCGGTTGGTGCAGGAATTCCCCGCCACCGCAGACGCCAAACCCACGCGCGTGGCGCGCACCGGCTTTCGGCTGGGCGATTCCGAGCCCACCGCCCAGACCCCGCCCCCGACGCTGGGCCAGCATACCGTCACGATCCT